>JBJTHA010000178.1:0-7368 GCA_046094265.1 Cytophagales bacterium | reverse complement strand
CGCAATTACTTTACATCGCGGCTGAAACACTGGGCAAGCCCCGAGAACAAATGATTTACGACCTGATAACGCGAAAATCGAAAAATTCTAACATCTTCAACTATCCAACATTTACTTGGGCAGATTGCTGTTTTATTTCTTGGTTGGTAGATGCCGGAGCCATCGTGAATCAGTTAGCTAATGCAAAAGGCAGTTACGGGCCTTATTGCCGCGCGTTGGACAGAATCTGTGCGGAAGAATCGTTTCACTTAAAGTATGGACACCACTGCGTAATCTATTTGGCAAGCGGTACACAAAAGCAGCGCCAGATGTTTCAAGAAGCGTTGAACCGATGGTGGCCACCCATGATGCATTTCTTTGGCCCTTCAGACAAAATTTCGGTACATACTGAAGTGCTAATGAAGTGGAAAGTAAAAATGGGCACCAACGATGATATGCGAAACCAGTTTTTGGATATGTATGTTCCGAAAATTTGGGAGCTTGGTTTTACTATCCCTGATCCGAATTTGAAAAAGAATGAAGAAACCGGCCGTTGGAACTACACTGAACCCAACTGGGAAGAATTCAAGCGCGTAATCAATGGTGACGGTCCTTGCAACAAGGAACGATTAGAAGTAAGGCGTATTGCTGAAGAGCGTGGCAAATGGGTGCGCGAAGCATTGAAAACACCCAGGACCAAATATGTGATGCCATTGGCATAAAAAATTATTACCGGTTACGAGTTTCTAATTGCTCGGAAACCCGTGACCGGAAATCTGGAACAAAAAATCAAGTAATCCGCGTGAACTCTCTTGACCCTCGCGTAGTCCGTTTGCCAAAAGTTGGTGAGGAAGGTAAAATTTTTCCGAAAGCACCTCTGGATCAATTTGGCACGTTTGAAGTGTTCGTGCAACCAAAAGAAGGCAAAGCTTTTCAGCATGAAGGCATCGTGCATGCTCCGAACCTGGAATTAGCGTACGTGCTCGCAAAAGAAACGTTCACGAGAAGGTTCGTGTGTGTTTCCATTTATGTGGTTGACACCCGGGATGTATTTGTTTCGCCAATGACGGACGGTAATCTATCTGCATACGAGGTATTAGACGAGGCGAAGGATGGTGTTGGCAGTAAGAATTTTGAAATCTATCATTTGGCTAAGCGGGGTAAACAACATGTGCACGCAGGAAGCGTTACCGCGGCCTCGCATGTCGGGGCTATGAGCAAAGCAAAATTTGAGTTAGCCCAAGGAAAAGTAGTTTATAATATTTGGGCCATCGAAACGTCAAGCATCCGTTTTACAATTCCGGAAGACCGAGAATTTTGGCTGACCTTACCAGAAAAAAAATTCAGAGATGCCGCAGACTATAAAGGTGGTGATAAGTTGACTAAGTTTTTAGAAAAAATCAAACGATGAAGAACTAGCCATGGAAAATCTGCCTTTAAAAGAACTATTGTATAAAATGGCGGATGACCAATTGATTTTGGGACATCGCAATTCTGAATGGACGGGCTTTGGGCCATTGCTGGAAGAGGACATCGCATTCTCATCGATGGCACAAGATAAAGTAGGCCATAGCCTTGCGTTGTACACATTGCTGCATCAACTGGGTGAAAACGACCCTGATACCGTTGCATTCACACGTAATGCACCGCAGTTCCACAATTGCGTATTCGTAGAACTTCCCAATCAAGAGTACGACTTTAGCTTGATCAGACATTTTTTGTACGATAGTGCAGAAGCACTGCGTTTCGAGATGTTGACAGCTTCCTCGTACGAACCATTGGCGCAGGTGGCAAAGAAAATACGCGCGGAGTTGCGTTACCATACACTGCATGCCAAAACGTGGATCAACCAGCTTGGATCAGCAACTGAAGAAAGCGTGAGTCGATTGCAAAAATCTTTGGACTATGCATTTCCCTACGCATTGGGGATTTTTGAGCAATCACCTTATGAAAGCGACTTAATTGCGCAACGCATATTCGCAGGCGAAAGTGTATTGAAAGAGCAATGGTTGGCAAAAGTGGAAGAAATGCTGGCAAAGACAAGCTTGCAAATGCCCGATTGGAAAGTGATACAACCCATTACTGGCGGCCGCATCGGAAAACACAGCGAATACCTTCAACCTCTGCTTGATGAAATGAGTGAAGTATTTCGGATTGACCCAACTGCCGAATGGTGATCATTAAAGTTTGATTCATGTCGATCAATATCAATCTGGCCACGCAAGAAGGAGACAAACACAAGAAAGTTTGGTTGTTTATCGGGGTGTTGTTGTTAGTCTGGTTAGGAACCAATGTCATTTTTCCATCGATCACGTTCGGTAAATGGAGTTGGCTTCCGCTACTTCCAACCTGCATCGAGGCCATTTTGTATGGGTTAGGTAAACGCGGCATCTTTATAAATAATTTTCCTTACCTGCGTATTGATGAAAATCGAATAGAGAGTTTTGCGGGTGGATTCCTCTCCAAACCCAAGTCGGTTCAGTGGGCAGACGTGACCCATCTCGATGTCAAACTTTTTGAGTTGACCGTGATGACTTCAAACCAAATGAAGGTTAATTTTGACTTGACAGGGCTCACCGATGACAATCTCAAACTCGTAAAAGATCTCATAGGGTCTTTGAAAAAACAAAAAGGGCTGTGATATGAAACCTGTAATTGATGAACTTGAAAAAATCGTAATAGACTTTACAGCCAAATTCAACAGCATTTCAGAAGCTGACTTTTCATCAAAACCTAATGCGAGCAAGTGGAGCCGAAAAGAGGTATTAGGTCATCTGATAGATTCGGGGGAAAACAACTTGCGCAGGTTTATTTGCGGCCAATACGAAACCCCGCCTCCAAAAATCAAGTACGATCAAGATTTTTGGGTATTCGCGAATGGCTATCAGCAAATGTCTACAAGAGATGTAATTGATAATTGGAGAATTGTCAACACTAAAATTTGTAATGTGCTCAGCCAAATGCCTGTCGGCAATTACCACAAGATGTGTGATTTCGGAGATGGCAAGTTGTTAACGTTGCAGTGGCTTGCCAGCGATTATGTGAAGCACTTAAAACACCATTTGAACCAAATCGTCCCTAAGTCGTTTGACATTACATACCCATGACAGCGTCTTCAAAACAAGTTTACGAATGGTTAGAGGACATTAAAGATCCTGAGATACCGGTGCTTTCACTGGTTGATCTTGGGGTAATCACGGAAGTTGTAATGCGCGAAAACAGCGTGCGGGTTGAAATGACCCCCACCTTTGCCGGCTGTCCCGCAATGGATGTGATGAAGAGCGAGGTAATTGAAAAATTGAAAAGCAAGGGTGTGGAGGAAGTGATCGTGAATGTATCATTTCAAAAACCTTGGTCGTCTGACATGATTTCTGAAAAAGGAAAAAAAGCCTTGAAGCAATTTGGCCTTGCCCCGCCCCCATCTAACAAGGTACTTCACAACCTCGAAATTTTGGAAAATGCCATTTGCCCCCGCTGCAACGGTGAAAATACTGAGCTCAAAAACCCCTTTGGCCCCACGCTTTGCAGGGCTATCTACTATTGCCACACGTGCCATGAGGCCTTTGAACAGTTTAAACCGCTATAAAACCAAAAGAAAAAGGGTCGGACCTGTGATCTGAATCTGCGATTGTTTTAACCAATCGGTAAAACAAGTCCTGATTTTATTCAGGACTTATTCACCCTCGTTCAATTCTTATTACCAGCGTTTACGCTCTCTACCGCCATTGCCACCACGGTCACGATCGCGGTCGCGGTCTCTGCTGCCACCACGACCTCCTCCGCCACCGTAAGAGCGATTACCCCCCCTGTCCCCGTCAAACGAACGTCTCTTGCGAGGGAAGTCTCCAACTTCTTTCCGTTCGCGTGGTGCGTTGCTTGTCATTTCCAATCGAACCTTGCGGCCACGAACTTCAATACCCTCAAAGCCTTTCATCACTTTTTCGGTAACATCTTTTTCCAACTCAAAGAATGAGTAAGCACCCTTCAAATCAATTTTACCGATTTTACCTTTGTCAATTTCTCCATAGTCACAAATCAAGCCAAGCAAGTCTCCCTTTTCCAATCCATCCATCTTACCGATGTTAATGAAGATACGGTCACCGGTAGAGTAACTCTCGGCACCACCACCATCATCTGAAAAAACACGGCTGCGCTCGCTGCCACTCTTGTTCAAATCTTTGGCATCACGGTAGTACTCCAAGAAACGGTTGAACTCGATGGAAGCAAAACGTTTGATGATGTCTTCTTTGCTCAAATCGCGAAGCTCATGATATACTTCGGGCAAAAAGCTATCAATTTCTTCTTCATTCACTTCTACGTTGCGCATCTTCTGTGTAAGAGCCATTATTTTTTTCTGGCATACCTCATCACCTGTAGGCACCAACACTTTGGTAAATCTGCGCTTCAGTGTTTTTTCTATCTGGCTGATCTTGCCCATTTCCTTTTTAGAAATGATGGCCAACGAAATACCTTTTTTGCCAGCGCGGGCTGTTCGTCCGCTTCGGTGGGTATAGTACTCAATCTCATCAGGTAAATTCATATGAATCACGTGCGTGATGTTGCTCACATCAATTCCGCGCGCAGCCACATCGGTGGCTACCAATAACTGTAGTGTCTTATTCTTGAAGCTCTTCATTACACGATCACGCTGCGCCTGCGTCAAATCACCGTGAAGCGCATCCGCATTGTAACCATCTTTCATTAAGTGATCGGCCACACGCTGAGTATCAATTTTGGTGCGGCAAAAAATAACGCCAAAAATATCGGTGCTATAATCCACCATCCGTTTAAGCGCCAAGTATTTGTCGCGATCGTCTACCATCATAAACTGATGATCGATGTTCTCGTTTCCTTGGTTGCGCTCACCCATCGTCAACTCTTGCGGGTTGCTCATGTAATTCTTGGAAATCTCGCGCACCTCGCGTGGCATGGTGGCGCTGAAAAGCCACACATTTTTTTCGTCTGGAGTGCTTGATAAGATTTCGTCAATGGCATCTTTAAAGCCCATGTTCAACATCTCATCAGCTTCATCTAAAACCACATAGCTGATAGTACTTAAGCTTACTACCCTGCGTTCGATCAAATCGATGAGGCGGCCGGGCGTAGCTACTATAATTTGCGCACCGCGTTTTACTTTTCTGATTTGCTCAGAAATACTGGCACCACCATATACCGTTACAATGTTCAAATCCTTTACTTTCTTCGAAAAATTTTCGAGGTCAGTAGTAATTTGTGCACTTAACTCGCGGGTAGGTGCCAAGATCAACGCCTGAGTAGTGCGATTGCTTTCGTCAATTAATTGGATCAATGGGAGACCGAAAGCGGCCGTCTTTCCCGTACCCGTTTGTGCCAACCCAACCAGGTCGGTCTTGCCCTGCAACAGAATAGGTATGGCCTGTTCTTGGATGGGCGTGGGCGTTTCAAAGCCCAGCAGGCGGATTGCTTCCACCAATTGCCCTGAGAGCCCCAGGGCGTCAAAAGATTTCATTAAATTGTAATTGTGTTTTAAGTATTAAAGCGCAAAGGTAACCTAATTAATTGAAAGTGATTTTATTAGGTAATGATGCACTTGAACAAACCATTCGGTATGCTGGCGCTCGGTTTAGCTAATTTTTATTTGGGCGAATGTGTTTTAACCCTTCACGAACATTTTTTTACCATTTTCGGTTAAATGCTAAACGAAAAGACAATGTTGAAAAAATCGAGAATTAAGGTTGATGTTGTTTCAGATGTAATATGTCCGTGGTGCTACATTGGCAAACGCAGGTTGGAGAAGGCCATGGCGCAACTTGCAGACCAGTATGAATTCGAAGTAGAATATCACCCGTTTGAATTGAATCCTTCGATGCCAAGTGAAGGCGCAAATCAAAAAATGTATCTAACCGAAAAGTTTGGCTCAGCTCAACGATATGAGCAAATTACGCAGCATGTTACCGAAGTTGCCGCTACTGAAGGTCTACGTTTTGATTTTTCCAAACAAGAAGTAGCACCCAACACGCGAGCGATGCATGCCATCATAGCATATGCAAAAACAAAAGGCAAACAACTCGAAACAAAGGAAGCTTACCTCAAGGCGTATTTTACAGATGGCGTTGACCTCTCAAATCCAGATAACATATTGGCGATTGCTGAATCTGTTGGCTTGAAGAAAGAAGAAGTCAGAGACGTGGTATCCAACCCCAAGGCGCTCGAACAAATTGCAGTGGCAGAAAATCATATGCAAAAGCTCGGCATCAGCGGAGTGCCGTTTTACATTATCAATAACCAACACGGCCTTTCGGGCGCACAACCTACGGATGTCTTCAAAGATGTTTTTGTGCAGCTGACAACTGAAATTGAAACGACTAGTGCTACTTGCGATAGAGAACAAAAAGATTGCTAAAGGAGCTTACCTCCCAAAGTCATCTTGCAAACGCACAATGTCATCTTCGTTGCTAGGATTGTTGGCATCGGTGTGCTGCCAGATTTCGGCAATTACGCCCCAGCCATTCAATCCGACTAAACGGTGACGCTCACCTTGTTTTAATTTGATCACCTCACCCAGCGTTAACGATCTTGTTGGCCCTTGGGCATCGGTATCACTTGTTACTACCCCTGCAACCCCGTTGACTAACTTCCAAATTTCCGCCCTTCGAAAGTGGTATTGCCATGACAATCTTTGATTGGGCGCGACCACAAGAATCTTGGGGCTCAACTTGCCGCCAATCATCAAGTCGGCTGTACTCAGGTGCGGAAAGAATAGTTGAATGAACCGTGGCGCCAAACTCTCCTCAATTACAAAAAATCCACCCCAAGGGCGCTCAAAGTCGGCAGACGCCACCTTCAGGTCAAGCTCATACAACTTTTCTTCAATGGCCGCCATCACGTCATCTTTGGGAATACCATTGTCCAATTCTAAGTTTAGCATGTGTCTATTTTTTTATGTAAGTCTTTAAAATACTAGCCCAATGCAAATAACCGGCAGCGCTTAAATGAAGGCCATCGGTTGCCAGCTTTGTATCCAGGTTTCCATTCTTGTCAGTGAATTTACCGTGCAAATCGACAAAGGTGTACTTGAGCTTTTCTGCGTACTTACTTAAACGGCCATTAATATAGATTACATGTTCTTGTTTACCCTTAAACTGCTTGGGAAAATTTTGAAAGCTTTCATTGAGTGGCAAGATGCTCTGTACAAAAATTTCAGTTTTGGGAGATGCCGACCTGATGTGATAAACGATGTTGAAAATATTTTCAATGATCACTTCATTGGGTGTGTTCCGCGATAGGTCGTTGATGCCGATGAGCAAAAAAATCTTAGAAGGCTTTCGCTTCGTAATGTCATCCAATCGATTTAATACACCAAAAGTAACGTCCCCAGAAATGCCGCGATTAACAACTGTAGAATCATTC
>JBJTHA010000177.1:0-6665 GCA_046094265.1 Cytophagales bacterium | reverse complement strand
CCGGCAAAAAAGCGTTGGGAAAATGTATCGTATCTATCGTTCATTTCAACGAAACTTTTTGGCTATTGAATCGGGCACAGTGCAACCTTCTTTTTTTCTGGTATCCGCCAAGTGAAAAATCCTCCAGATTCCATCGCTACCTTTAAAAAGATGGAAGGCATCTACCCCGCAATGGCTGAACTTGTTGCCTACATAAAAAGCGTAATCGCACCACGCTTGTGCAAAGCGCCCATCTACCTCAATCTTCAAATTCCAAATTGGCTCGTTGTAAGGTTCGGGGTGTGGTGTACCAATTGCCTTCATGAAATTAGTAATACCCTTTTCTCGGTTGAGCACAGGGTTTCCATCTTTCCCCAGTGAAATGGTGGCCAATGTAACTTCGCCCGCAAAAGCCGTACGCAACAATGCGCTGTCGCCTTTCTTCATGGCGGTAAACAGGGTCTGTATCGTGACCTCCACTGATTTTTTTTCTTCCGCCACCTGCGCGATTGCGGAAGCACTTACTGCCAAAAGTGCCAACCAATAAATTTTCTTCATGCCAAATCTATTTACAGTCGATGGATTTATCCAAAATTATGCATTAGAATCTAAAGATCTAAACGATTCGGTAGCAAAGGGTTACGAAGTCTTTTGCCGGGCTTCAACTGACCGTACCGTCTGTAATTAATTACGTTTTTTTCCCGGCAAGTAGGAACATTCGGGTGGCACTTCGAAGCAGTGGCTCGGGGATTGTTATCTTTGAAACTACAAAAGACAGTAGCATGGAAACCATAAAACAAAGAATTATCGACCGCACCCCAAATATTGCCAACGGCATGAAGTTACGTTATGCAATGCCGCAAATTAAAGTAGTAATTTAGCACCATGAGCGTAAAGAAGTAGACACGAATTATCCAGTTTTTTTTGATACTAATTTGACGAAGCTAAACAAGTTAATAGCCAACAAAGTACTGAAAAAGCGGCTTTGCCGGAAAATTGAACACCAGCTCGGGCAAAGGCTGGCAGCGGCAAAAGGGCAACTTTTCGATTCGAATCGTATCTTTGCGAAAAGAAAATCACTTGAGGACGTTACGTATAGGCGGAGCCACGGTTAACCAAACACCTATCGATTGGAAAAACAATGTGGCCAATATTTTACAGGCCATTGAATCGGCAAAAAAAGAAAGGGTAGCCATACTGGGGTTGCCTGAATTATGCCTCACAGGCTACGGATGTGAAGACTTGTTCTTAAGCGATTGGCTGAGCGAAAAAGCCTGGGCGCACCTGCAAACCATTGTACCTGTCTGCGAAAACATTACAGTAAGCATTGGCTTGCCTATCCGCATCAACGGCATTACTTACAATGGCGCATGCGTTATCTCCAATCAAAAAATACTCGGCATTGCCCTCAAACAAAATCTTGCGCGCGATGGTGTACACTACGAACCGCGTTGGTTTGATGCGTGGCCTGCCAATACAGTAAAAGAAGTTGAAATGCATGGGCAAACCGTGCGTGTAGGCGACTTGTTGTTTGAAGCTAACGGCATCCGCTTTGGTTTTGAAATTTGTGAAGACAGCTGGCGGAAAGAGAAACGACCGGGCTACCGCCTGTGCGAACGGGGCGTAGATTTAATTCTCAATCCAAGCGCCAGCCATTTTGCCATGGGCAAAAGTACCCTACGCGAAAAAGAAGTAGTGATGGATGGGTCTGAAAAATTTAAGTGTGCTTACGTTTTCTGCAACCTGCTGGGCAACGAAGCCGGCCGCATGATTTATGATGGTGACATCATTATCGGGCAAAATGGAAAAATTGTTGCGCTCAACAATCGTCTCTCGTTTAAAAATTACAATCTCGTTTTTGCTGACATCTGCTTTGATGACCCCACCAAAACAACTGCTCCGCCAATTACCGATAGCAAAGAACGCAACGAAGAAATGGCGCGCGCGGCCAGCTTGGCACTGTTCGACTACCTGAGGAAAAGCAAAGCGAAGGGATTTGTATTGAGCTTAAGCGGTGGCGCAGATTCTTCGTTGTGTGCCGTACTGGTGACCGAAATGGTACGAAGGGGTGTGCGCGAACTGGGTATTGAGAATTTTGCAGCGGCTGTTGGCCTGCAGAATGTAAGTGGCGAAAAAGATGCCATGGGTCAATTACTCACCTGTGCTTATCAAGGCACTCGCAACTCATCGCACCAAACGCTACAAGCCGCGCGAGAACTCGCGTTGTCCGTTGGCGCTACGTTTCACCAATGGACAGTGGACGAAACGGTAGAAACCAATAAAAAAATTATTGAACAAGCTTTAAATCGTTCGTTGACCTGGGAAAGCGATGACATCGCACTGCAAAACATTCAGGCGCGCACACGTTCCCCTTTGATTTGGCTGTTGGCCAATGTCAAACAATCTATCTTGCTCACGACATCCAACAGAAGTGAAGGCGATGTAGGCTACGCCACCATGGATGGTGACACCAGCGGAAGCCTCGCTCCTATTGCCGGGCTTGACAAGCCTTTTATTATTGAATGGCTGAAATGGGCGGAAAAAGAGTTGGGTTATTCGGGCCTGGCGTATGTGAACAGCCTGGCACCTACTGCAGAATTGCGCCCTTTGGAAAGCGCCCAAACCGATGAAAAAGATCTGATGCCCTACACCACCCTAGTGGCGATTGAAGAACTGGCCATCCAACAACGGCAACCGCCCATAGAAGTTTACTTACAGCTTGGCAAAACCGCTGCACATCCGCAATTGAAAGATCACGTGAAAAAGTTTTTTAAGCTTTGGTCCGCTAACCAATGGAAACGTGAACGATTAGCACCTTCGTTTCATTTAGACGACATTAACGTGGACCCACGCAGTTGGTGTCGCTTTCCGATTTTATCCGGCAGTTTTTCCGAAGAGTTAACCGAATTGGACAAACTTTAGGGTATCTGTCTTTCTATTAGCACCATTTCATCACTATCTTTACACAATTACTTTTTTGCATTCAAACTACTGTTATCTCAATGACACTGATGGAAACAATACTCAGCTTCTTTATTTGGAATGGTGATCCGGAAATTTTCTCGATTGGTTTTTTTTCGTTGCGTTGGTATGGGCTTTTATTTGCCCTTGGGTTTTTGATTAGTCAACAGTTGTTGTTCTATATCCACAAAGCAGAGGGCAAGCCCGAACGCGATGTTGAGACACTTACAATTATAATGATCGCTGCCACCATTGTAGGTGCCCGACTAGGGCATATTATTTTCTATCAACCCGAAATGCTGTGGGAACAGCCAATGGCTGTTTTCGTTCCCTTCGAGTTTACGGCTATTAAGTTCACCTCGTTCACATTGAAGTCTTTGGTAGGCACACTCCTACCAATTGCCATTGTGGCATGGATTTACATGGAGTGGAAAAAGAAACCAAAAGCCGATGTGGTTGGCTACGTAGTGGGCGGTATTGTGCTGCTGCTGGTGGCGATGCGCTTTGCCTTCAAACAAGATATCTCATCTTTCTTTCCGGTCGAATTGGTGAACTTCAAGTTTACAGGTTTTGAAGGCTTGGCAAGCCACGGAGGCGCCTTCGCTATTCTATTTGCACTTTGGTTGTACAGCAGAAAAAACAAACCGGGACAATCGTATTTGCAAGTATTGGATCGCATAGTGATTTTGGTTTTTTTGACAGGTGCATTGATTCGTTTGGGGAATTTCTTCAACTCAGAAATCATTGGCAAGCCGACCGATTCGCCCACTGGCGTGTTGTTCACACATCGCCTGCAGGAGCGAATTATGCGTGGAAACGATACCGAGCCAGGATTTATCACTAACCTGAAAATTGAGCGCGATAAAAACGCACGTGTTGCTAATGATGGTCGAGTACCAGTAAATATTTATTTATTCTTCAAGGCTGGTACTTTTCAAGATCGCGTAAACGCTTTTGTAAATTATGATGTGAAAGGTGCGTTAAATGCAGAAGCGGAATTCTTTGACGAGGGAATGGACCCGATTAAATACAACATTGTGCAACAGCCTGATGGAACCTATGGTGTAAAAATTCAAACAAAAGGTATCGTTCGGCACCCATCGCAATTGTATGAGTCGATCTCTTGCTTTTTACTGTTTCTATTCTTCTGGTGGTATTGGTTCCAGCAAAAAAACAATTTGCCCGAAGGCAGAATTTTCGGCTGGTTTATGGTTATCCTTTGGGGCTTGCGTTTCGCTTATGAATTCTTAAAAGAAAATCAGGTGAACTTTGAAAACGACTTGCCATTCAACATGGGTCAATTACTGAGTGTGCCATTGTTTATCGCTGGCATAGCGGTATTGGTTCGTTCCTACCGAAAGCCCATTGATCAACTTTAAAAAAGTGGGGATTTACGGGCTAAAGTGGTGGGGGCTAATTTGGGCATGGAGTGTTTCGATAACCGTTTGCGCCCAAAGCAAAACTAATTTGCCGATAAACACACTAAATGGTGATCGCTTGGTGACAGTGGGACGCGTGATGATTATTGGCAACAAAAAAACAAAAGACGGAATCATTTCGCGGGAACTGACGCTAAAGCCGGGTGACACCATCCGCACCAGCAAGATGGCCGAAACCTTGCTGTGGGACAAACGGAAAATTTACAATCTCAGGTTATTTAATGTAGTAAACATACGCAGTTTGGAGATATCGCTCACCTCGGTTGACTTGCTGATTGAAGTGGAAGAGCGTTGGTACACATGGCCGGCACCAATATTTGAGCTCTCCGATCGAAACTTTAACGAGTGGTGGCAAAACTACAACCACGACTTTAGCCGTGTGAATTTTGGAATTAAGCTGGATCAAAACAATGTGCGCGGTCGCAATGAAACCCTTCGACTGCAAGCTCAATTTGGATTCAGTCAACGATTTGAGTTGAGTTACACAATTCCCTACATCGACAAAAAACAAAAACAAGGATTGGTTTTTGAATACAGTTATAGTAATCCGCGCAACTTGGCATTTCTCACAAACGATCATAAATTGGAGTTTGCGCGCGGCACCACTGCGCTTCGTACCTCACAAGCAATTGGCATTGGCTATACCTACCGAAAGAATTTTTTTGAAACACACCAGTTATCCATTGGTTATCGCAATTCCATAATCAAAGACACCATTGCGAATCTGAACGAGAATTATTTTGGCGGCCAAACCGATTTCAAGCAAAATTATGCCAACATACAATATCAGTTTAAATCTGAGCACCGCGATGTTGTGTTGTACCCATTGAAGGGATACCAGATCACTGTTACGCTGCAACGAAACGGGCTTGGTTTTGAGAGTACCGTAAGTCAATGGATTGCCAATGCCACTTACGCACACCATTGGGACTTGGGCAAATACTTTTACTTATCAAATTTTACGGCCGGATACCTGAGCAATCCAGACCAACCCTATAATCTCTTCAGCGCACTCGGCTACCAGCGGCAAATAGTGCGGGGTTATGAGGTATATGTGATTGAGGGACCGCGTTTTATGGTGAACAAAACCACATTCAAGAAAAGAATATTCGCAAAAACTTGGCGGTGGGACGATGCACCCAAAGAGCAGTTTCGGCATTTGCCGTTTGCAGTTTACCTGAAGTTTTTTGGCGATTGGGGCTACGTAGAAAATTATCCCTATTACCGAGCGCGCAGTGTCAACACCAGGTTGGCTAATAAGATTTTGGCCGGCTATGGTAGCGGCTTTGATTTGGTGATGCCCTACGATGTGGTGTTTCGCTTCGAATACACTTTTACAACCGAAGGAACGCAGGGTTTTGTGTTCAACATTAAGAAGGAATTTTAGAATCTATTTCACACATTTCTTACCTTTACTGATACAACGGAGACCTAATTCAAGGCTCGCCCCGTATCGGCCGCACGGTTCTCCGCAATGATAAAAAAGTTGTGAAACACATCTTGGGGGTATATCTTTTTGTTGCCATAAATTGCTTTGCACAGAGCGGACAAAATTTAATGGGTGCTCGGCAAGCCGGAATGGCCAATGCCTCAGCCACCTTGGCCGATGGGTGGAGCCTTTGGCACAACGCAGCCGGATTAGCTCAAATTAAAAACCGAGTATTGGGCGCAGCCTATGAAATAACACCTTCGCTGGTTGGCGCAAATAGAATGGCTTTCCATGTGGCCTCGCCATTTCAGTTTGGAGTTGTTGGGTTGGGTGCTTTTCGTTTTGGCGATAACGTCTATTCCGAGCAAATGATCAGTCTGGCTTTCGCACACCAAATAGGAATCACATCATTGGGCGTCAAGGCAAATGTAAATCAATACCGTGCTGATGGATTTGGTTCACAGGCTGCACTCAGCTTTGATTTTGGCGGCATCACCCAACTTACCAAACACATTAGTATTGGCGCATACATCACTAACCTTACACAATCTTCTTTTTCCGCCACCGAAAGTCATCGGTTACCGACACGGTTGGTGGTAGGTTTGGGATTTAAATTGAGTGATGATGTGATTGCTACCACAGAACTAGAAAAAGATCTTGGCTATCGCCCATTATGGAAAACGGGGTTTGAATACCAAGCGGTGAAGAATTTTTTTGTTCGCGGTGGATTTAACGTATATCCTCAAAATTTCTTTTTTGGTGTTGGTAGCAGGTGGGCTGGCGTTAACGCAAATTATGCAGTGAAGTACAATGGTTTTTTGGGAACCACGCATCAAATCTCCATCTCGTATCATTTT
>JBJTHA010000176.1:0-10423 GCA_046094265.1 Cytophagales bacterium | reverse complement strand
ATTAAAGCGCGAGTGGCTCAAATCGCTCTCAGAAATGTCGGTACAAAAGCAGCGATTAGAAAAAGAGTTTGCCACTATGCCTGATAAGAATACGGAGTTTTCAAAAAACCAACGTTTCTACAAGCTGTACGAAGAATTTTTCCTCTCAATGATGCAAAGTAAAGCACAATTTGAGATTGCGCAGGCAGGTAATACACCCGATTTTAAAATTTTATCTCCTGCCACGCTGCCTACTCATCCCATATCCCCAAAAAAATACATGGTTTTAGGTATTGGTTTTGTCGGAAGCTTGGTACTTAATTTCTTTTTCATTGGAATTTCGTATATACTTAGCAATAAAGTCACCAGCTTAAAAGAAATTGAAAATACACTTGCTGTACCCGTGTTGGGTGTTATCCCTATTTCAAAAAAAGTATCCGAAACTGCCTTTCATGTTAAAGAAAATCCAAAGTCTGTTGTCAGCGAGTCCATCCGAACTCTTCGCACCAACTTAGATTTTTTCACTTCCATGGGCAACAAAAAGGTGATCGCTATAAGCTCCACCATTTCAGGGGAAGGTAAATCATTTCTTGCTGCCAACCTCAGTGCTGTTTTAGCCCTATCCAGAAAAAAAGTAGTACTGGTTGATTTGGACATGCGCAAGCAAAAATCCGTATCGTATACACAGCCAATTGATCCCTCGAAAGGTGTAAGTACTATTTTGATCCATCGCAACCAATTAAGCGAGTGCATTCAACCCACCAGCTTAGAGAATTTGTACTTTATTCCTGCGGGGCCACATCCGCCCAATCCGTCTGAACTATTGCTTAATGATGAGTTTACGCAAATGTTAGCCGAACTGAGGGAGACGTATGATTATGTAGTTATTGACACACCACCGGTAGGACTAGTAACCGATGGCATCATGGCAATGAAGCGTTCTGATGTATCGATTTATGTTGTGAGAGTCAATTATTCAAAGCGCGAGTTCCTATCAAACATAGCACGTATAGAAAAGCTACACCATCTTAAGTCGCTTTCAGTTGTGCTTAACGCACAGCCCAGTTCTGGCAAAACGTATGGATACGGGTATTATGAAGAGAGCTCAAAAAAAACAGGTTGGAAAAAACTTTTTAGCTGACCGTGCTTTCGTTTCTAAAAAAAACGCCCACTCGATTTGTTAATCCCCTAACGGTGGATGTTCATTCGCACTTATTAGCTGGTATTGATGATGGCTCAAAAAGCTGGGAAGAATCAATCGAAGTGTTGAAGGTATTGAGTGGCTTAGGTTATCAAAAATTCATCACCACACCGCACGTCATGAGCGATGTTTACCGAAATGAACCGATGGGTATTCGGGCAAAGCTTACCGAATTAAGATCTGCCGTAGAAACCGCGGGTTTGTCAATAACAATCGAGGTAGCAGCTGAATACTACTTGGATGAAGTTCTGATGAAAAAGATTACGTATTCAGAAGAAATTCTCACATTTAACAAAACCCACTTGCTGTTTGAAACAAATTTCCGCAATGAGCCGTTGCAGACGAAAGACTTTATTTTTCAAGCCACGTTAACAGGATACCAGTTGATATTGGCGCACCCCGAACGGTACGAATACATGACCCTAGCAAAAGCAGAAGACCTGCGCAACCGTGGCGTATTGTTTCAGATTAACATACTTTCCATTATGGGCTATTATTCTCGACCAGTGCAAAAAATGGCGCAGCAGTTTATTGATAAAGGCTGGGTGGAATTGTTGGGTTCCGATTGCCATAACCTAATGCAAGCCAATTTTATGCGAGAGCATCAAAACAACAAATACTTTCAAAAAGCAGTGCAACTACCATTGCTCAACAATCAACTATGATTGCAGTAACGGGCGCAGCGGGTTTACTGGGTTCATTTGTCGTCAAGCGGCTTCTACAACAAGGACACAAGGTTACAGCCATTATCCGCAAAAAAACGCAAGTAGCTTCACAACATTCAGAGTTAAGTTGGCAGATTGCAGATGTGCAAGATCCTGTGGCACTATCAGAATGTTTTAAAGGTGCCACGGCAGTAATACATGCCGCGGCATGTGTGTCTTTTAATCCGCGCAAGCGTAACGAGATTTTCAATACCAATGTTACAGGCACAAAAAATGTAGTCGATACTTGCTTGGCATTGGGTATACCAAAGTTAGTTCATGTTAGCTCGGTGGCAGCGCTCGGCCGAAGAAAGAGCGATGAAATGATTGATGAGAACACGCAGTGGACAGATGGGCCTTTGAACTCTGACTATGCCAAGTCAAAATACCTTGCAGAATTGGAAGTGTTTCGAGGTGCAGAAGAAGGGCTTTTATGTTCCATTGTAAACCCTTCTTTTATTCTCGCTCCAGTAAAATGGAATCGAAGTAGTGCAAAAATCTTTGAGTATGTATGGAACGAGCGGCTTTTTTTTCCGCCCGGCATCGCCAACTACGTTGATGTAGAAGATGTAACCACTATCATTATCCATTTGCTAACCAATAATTTTAATCGCGAAAGGTTCATTGCCTCTGCGGGGTCAATTCCCTATCAACAATTCTTTACAGAAATTGCTACACGCTTGCACAAAAGAGCACCCGCTATTGAAGTACATTCAGCTTTACTTCCTTTGCTGGCAAGAATGGAAGAGGTAAAGAGTTGGATAATGGGACAAGAGCCCACCATCTCGAGAGAATCAATCAAATCTGCAAAAGCCAAAGCAATTTATTCAAACACGAAGGCACAAGAAAAACTGGAAATCCAGTTCAAAACATTGGCGCAAACGCTGGATGCTTATTGCGACTATTACGCACGTACATATAGCACAAAGAAAGGATAAACACAAGATTGCCTTCAGATTTTTATTGCGCGACTTTTGCGATAGAGCCATGGATTTTCAAAAGCTTAAATTTTTATCTATTTTAGGCAAACGTTTCAGTTAATGAGCCACGAATTTAGTAAAAGAGAGGAAGAGGACGAGTTGATCAAGCGATACGAAGCAAATCTAAAAGAGAACGCTTCCGGGTATTTTGATATTGACGCGTACGAGATCATCATTGATCACTATATGGAAAAGTTGAAGTTTAAGAAAGCTTTGACTGCCGTAAACTACGCTATCGACCAATTTCCGTTTTCTACTGATTTGATTTCAATTAAAGCCCAAGTACTTTCAAATCTACAGCGATATGAAGAAGCACTTGATTTGTTAGAGCGCACACGCAACCTGCACCCCACCGACCCGGAGGTGTACTTATCCATTGGTTCAATTTTATCATTGCAAGGCAAGCATATCGAAGCCATTCGGGTATATGAAGACATTTTATCTTTTAATGATGACGATCGCGATAACATATATTACAACATAGGACTGGCATATCAAAGCCTAGAAGATTACGACCACGCGATTGAGTATTACAAAAAATCGATAGATGTCAACATCACTCACGAAGGCTCGCTTTATGAGTTGGCCTTCTGCTTGGATGTTGTGGGCCAATTAGAAAACAGCCTCTCGTATTACCGCAAGTTTATTGACGAGGATCCCTTTTCGTCTGCAGCGTGGTACAACTTGGGCATAGTGTGTAACAAGCTAAATCAATTTGAGGAAGCTATTGAGGCTTACGGGTTTGCTATTGCCATTGATGAAAACTTTGCATCAGCCCACTTCAACTTAGGAAACTCTTACATGAACATTGAGCGCTATAGAGACGCGCTAGAAGAATTCAACAAGACCATCGAAACTGAGGGACCCAGTCCGGAAGTATATTGCTGTATTGGAGCCGCATACGAAAACATCAATCAGTTGGAGTTGGCACTGAAGTATTATCAGAAAGCGACCAAACTAGACTCGCTTTATGATGATGCTTGGTTTGGCGCGGGATGTTGTTTGGAAAAACAAGAAAAATGGTACCAAGCACTTCACTTCTACAACAAGGCAATAAAAATTAACCATTTGGTAGCCGATTATTGGAAAGCAGCCGCACATGCTGAGTTCAAAGTAGGTAACACCATTTCCAGCATTAGTGCGTATGAAGAAGCCGCTAACTTAGCTCCAGATGATAAAGAAGTGTGGCTGAACTGGTCGTTTATTTACTATGAACAAGGTGAACCAATGAAAGCAGCTGAGCTACTTGCCCAAGCACTGAACGATGCTCCAAAGGACAGCGATATGCTATACCGCATGTGCATCTATTTGGTGGAAGCTGGCAAGTTCAAAGAAGCGTTTACTTTTTTGGAAAATGCATTAATTTTGGATTTTGAAGGTCATAAAGTTCTATTTGATTTCTTTCCAAAACTCGAAAAACAGAAAGCCTTCTTCAAAATTATCGATCAGTTTAGAAAAGAAAACCCGTAATGAATTATAATCTGAAAAATTTGCCCGAGCGCACTAAAAAACCCCGACAGATGGGCTTTACAATGGCGATGGACAAGGGGCTGAGTGTGCGCGAAGCAGAAGACTTTATGAGCATAGCTGCCGACCATGTTGATATTGTGAAGTTGGGTTGGGCAACCTCTTATGTAACACCCAAGTTGAAAGAGAAGATAGAGGTATACAAAGATGCAGGCGTACCGTGCTATTTTGGCGGCACATTGTTCGAAGCATTCATTATTCGCGACCAGTTTGATGATTATCGAAAAGTGCTAGACAAGTTTGATCTGTCGTTTGCCGAAGTATCAGATGGATCAATCGACTTAGACCACGATAAGAAACTTGATTACATCACTAAATTGTCGAAGCAAGTGACGGTATTGTCTGAAGTTGGTTCGAAAGATGCGGATAAAATCATTCCTCCTTACCAATGGATTGATTTAATGCAAAAAGAATTAGATGCTGGTGCATGGAAAGTAATTGGCGAGGCGCGAGAAGGAGGCAATGTGGGTTTATTCCGATCATCGGGAGAGGTTCGATCTGGATTGGTGCAGGAAATCTTGACTAAGATTCCCTTCGAAAAAATAATTTGGGAGGCTCCTCAGAAAGCACAGCAAGTATGGTTTATTAAACTACTGGGAGCCAACGTAAACTTGGGCAACATCGCTCCCAACGAAGTAATTCCACTGGAGACAATCCGCCTAGGCCTGCGTGGCGACACGTTTTTGCATTTCTTAGGTTTGGAGCGAAAAAAAGATAGTTCTCCTCCCCCATTTCAAGCAGATTAGCAATGCTCGAATCTTTTATTGATTTCATCCTTCATTTAGATCAGCACTTGATTGCCATTGTAAATGACTACGGCACACTTACCTATGCTATTCTGTTTTTGATTGTTTTTACAGAAACGGGGTTGATTGTCATGCCCTTCTTACCGGGAGATTCGCTTCTGTTTGCTGCTGGTGCAATCGCGGCTTTGCCCAATTCAACTTTAAATATCTACCTAACCGTACCTTTGCTAATCACGGCAGCCCTATTAGGAGATAATGTCAATTATTTTGTCGGGCGGTTTGCAGCGAGTTTTATTAAGAGCAGAGAACGCATTTTGTTTTTTAAGCGCGAATACCTGGAACAAACAGAAGCATTTTATCAACGGCATGGTACCAAAACCATTATCATGGCTCGTTTCGTGCCCATCGTGCGAACGATTGCTCCATTTGTGGCGGGTGCGGGAAGTATGAATTATCAGCGTTACATTTTTAACTGCATTGCGGGTGCCATCTTGTGGGTGGTTGGGCTTAGTTCGCTCGGCTACTTATTTGGCAACATACCTCTTGTGAAAGAAAACTTCGAAAAAGTGATTATTGCAATAATTCTGATCTCTGTGTTACCGATGTTAGTGGGTTTGATCCAAGGAAAAAAGAAAAGAGCAACCTAAAAAAATGTTATGGAAAAGAAATTTGGCTTAATCGGTTCCACTGTATCGCATTCGTTTTCAAAATCGTACTTCGATGAGAAGTTTTTCAGAGAAGGATTACGTGATTACCATTATGACCTGTACCCGCTACGGACAGTTGATGAGTTAAAAAAACTCCTCAACGAAAACCCTGAGTTATGCGGGTTGAACGTAACCGTACCTTACAAAGAACAGGTGATGAAATTTCTGACAAACATTGATGGCGATGCAAAAAAAATTGGAGCTGTAAACGTGATTAAAATCCAAAACGGAGATTTGCTCGGCTACAACACAGATAGCGATGCTTTCTATGAAACACTTGACAGGTGGTTTCCTAAGGTTGAAAATGCAAATGCATTGGTTCTTGGAAGTGGTGGTTCATCCAAGGCTGTTCAGCAAGCGTTAAGAAAATTGTCTATTCCATTTCAAATTGTATCAAGAGAAAAGGCCCAAGACTATATCACGTACGAAGAGTTAGAAAAAAATGGGAAGATAATCGAAGGGGCAGCACTAATTATTAACACCACTCCGCTGGGTATGAGTCCCGATACAAATTCCTTCCCCGCCATCAATTTCGAGTTTCTTAATAGCGCGCATTATGTATACGATTTGATTTATAACCCAGCGCGAACAGTATTCTTACAAAAAGCAGAGATGCGCGGGGCGAATATCAAAAATGGATTAGAGATGCTGCACATCCAAGCAGAAAAGGCTTGGGCAATTTGGAACAATTAGCCTGGTTCATGTTGATGGGGGCTGGCCAATAGAGAAGAACCAATCAACCACCACCCTTGAAACACTCAAAATTAAGCGTATCGATTAATTTATATCTTTTATCAAAATGGGCGGTTTGAGAACACACCAAAAGCCCTACCTTTGCGCGCAAATTTCTAGGCTTCCATGTCGGCTCACACCAAATATATTTTCGTTACCGGAGGGGTAACCTCTTCGCTCGGCAAGGGCATTATTTCCGCATCGCTGGGAAAACTCTTACAGTCAAGGGGTTTCTCGGTTACTATTCAGAAATTTGACCCCTATATTAACATAGACCCCGGAACATTGAATCCATACGAACACGGGGAATGCTATGTAACCGATGACGGGGCAGAAACCGATCTGGACCTGGGGCACTACGAAAGATTTCTAAACGTGCGCACCTCCCGCGCCAATAACATAACTACTGGTCGCATTTATCACTACGTGATTACCAAAGAGCGGCACGGGGAGTACCTCGGTAAAACGGTGCAGGTGGTGCCGCACATTACCGATGAGATCAAACGCAACATTTTTCATTTGGGCGAGGGCAATCAATACGACTTCATCATCACTGAAATTGGTGGATCGGTTGGCGACATCGAATCGCTGCCGTTTGTCGAAGCGGTGCGTCAAGCGCGTTGGGATTTGGGAGCAAACAATGCATTGGTAATCCACCTCACGCTAATCCCCTACCTTAAAGCGGCCAAAGAGCTCAAAACGAAACCGACCCAACATTCGGTAAAGGAATTACTTTCCTACGGAATTCAGCCCGATATTCTTGTTTGCCGCACTGAACATCCACTATCCATGGAAATCCGGAAAAAATTGGCTTTGTTCTGCAATGTTAACTTGAATTGTGTGATTGAGGCAATGGATGCTGACACCATTTACGATGTGCCTTTGTTGATGAAAAAAGAGAAATTGGACGAGCGCGTACTGGCCAAATTGAAAGTAACCACTAAACACGAGCCAGAGTTGGAGCAATGGAAAGGATTTTTGGGAAAACTTAAAAATCCGACCAACGAAGTCAACATTGGGCTCGTGGGCAAATATGTGAGTTTACCAGATGCATACAAGTCGATTGCCGAGGCATTCATCCACGCAGGTGCGCAAAACGATTGTAAAGTGCATTTGAAATGGATTTCATCGGAAGATATTAACAAAGAAACTGTAGGGCACATTCTATCTGGGTTGGATGCGGTTTTGGTAGCACCAGGTTTTGGAGAGCGTGGTTTAGAAGGGAAAATTGAAGCGATTCGCCACGTGCGCGAGAATAAGATTCCATTCTTGGGCATTTGCCTGGGCATGCAATGCTGTGTGGTGGAGTTTTCACGAAACGTATTAGGGTTAGATGCCAGTTCCACAGAGTTGAATACTAAGGCGAAACATCCGGTGATTGATATGATGGAAGAGCAAAAGAAGATTACCACCAAAGGTGGCACCATGCGCTTGGGTGCTTATTCTTGCAAGATCAAAAAAGGCTCAAAAGCAAACCACATTTATGGCGAAACGTTGATACAGGAGCGCCACCGCCACCGCTACGAATTCAACAACAAATATTTGCAACAGCTTGAAGATGCGGGTCTGAAATCAACTGGTATTAACCCCGATTCTGGCTTGGTGGAAATTGTGGAACTAAAAGACCACCCGTGGTTCGTGGGTGTGCAGTTTCACCCCGAGCTGCGTAGCACAGTGTTAAACCCGCATCCACTGTTTGTAAGGTTTGTGGAAGCCGCAATGCATAACAGACAAGCGATTGTGGGCAAATAAATATTTTTGTGAATCTTAAATCTTAAATCTTAAATTATAATGGACAGGAATTCGGCCATAGGCATGGTGTTGATCGCGTTGTTGTTGATGTTGTACTTTTACCTGTCGCCCAGCCCACAGCAAAAATCAGTTGCAAAAGTAGACTCGACTTCGGTTGCCGAAATTGAACAAAAGATTGACATCCCTAAAACGGCATTGGTAGACAGTACCATCGTTAAATCTTATGGCTCACTGGGCAGTTATCTTTCTGGCAACGAGCAAGCAATCGCAATTGAGAATCAAGATTTGAAATTGCAGTTTTCTAGCCATGCCATTTTTACGGGCATCGAACTCAAAAATTTCAAAACCTACACGCAAGAGCCATTGTATCTAATTCAAAACGGCAATAATCGTTTTGATTTGAAGGCGCAATACCAAAACCAAAACATCAACTTGTATCAACTCTATTACCAAGTAGAGCAAAACAAAAACGCAGATTCTACGGTAGTATCGTTTACTGCAAACGTAAGCAGCGATACTTTCATCAAACACACCTACACCATTCCCGCCAAAGGATTTAAAATAACCTACCGCATTGAAAGCAAAGGTCTTTCGTTTGGTGGAAGCAATTTAGCTTTGAACTGGCGTGATCCTATTGCGCTGCAAGAAAAAGATTTGAAGGACAGCCGCACCAAAACCACCATACACTACTACACTAAAAAAGATGAGCACGACTATTTGAGCGAAACATCAGACGATGAGAAAGTATTGACGGAGCCATTGAAATGGATTTCGATCAAACAAAAATTCTTCATCAGCAGCATCATTGCACAAAATGCATTCTCGGGCGCAGAATTAAAGCAAACCACCGATGTAAACAATATGAAGGTAGTGAAAAGCACAGATGCAGAGTTGTTGATTCCTACGGATGACGTGCACAATGGCAAAGCTAACTTCACGTACTATTTTGGCCCAAATGATTATCAAGTTATTTCTGAAGTAACGCCTGGTTTTTCCAAAAACCTTTCGCTTGGATGGCCTCCCATGTTGTGGGTGAACAAATTTATGGTAATCCCAGCGTTTCAATTTTTGGAGCGGATTACAACAAACTATGGGCTGATTATTATTTTATTGGTGTTGATGGTAAAACTATTGTTGCTGCCCCTCTCCTACACATCGTATTTGGGTATGGCCAAAATGCGTTTGCTGAAACCCGAGATGGACGCCATCAAAGCGAAAAATGGCGATAACATGGCACAAGCACAGCAAGAAACCATGAAGTTGTATCGCCAAGCGGGGGTGAATCCTTTTAGTGGATGTATACCAGTGCTGCTACAAATGCCCTTCTTATTTGCGCTGTTTTATTTCTTCCCGCTATCCATTGAACTGAGACAAAAATCGTTTTTATGGGCTGAAGATTTATCTACCTATGATTCGATCTTTAATTTGCCTTTCGAAATACCTTTTTATGGTTCACACGTGAGTTTGTTTGTGTTGTTAATGACAGCATCAACCATTATTTACACTTGGCAGAATAACCAATTAAGCAATGTAGAAGGGCCAATGAAAACCATGGGGTATATTATGCCGGTGGTCTTCCTGTTCATCCTCAACACTTTCGCTGCAGGTTTAAGTTTTTATTACTTTGTTTCCAACTTGGTCACATTTACGCAGCAGGCAGTGATCAAACGGTTTGTGGACGAAGACAAGATAAAGGCCATTATGGAAGAAAATCGCAAGAAAGCCGCGGCCAATGGTGGAACCGGCTCGAAGTCGAAGTTTATGGCCAAACTGGAGGAAGCAATGAAAGCCAGTGAAGAAGCCAGAAAAGCCGCACAGTCTAAAAAGAAGAAATAATTTGAAGATTCGCCAATTTGGAAATTGACTTATCACTTTATCAAAGAGGTAGTTAACTAAGAGTTAAACTCAATTCCAATTTTGAAATCTTTAAATTGAGTCATTTTCAAATTGATTGTGTGTTTCTTTGTTGAAAGTACGTGGATAAGTAATGTTCCACGCGAGTTCCACGATTGCCCACCTATTCTATCTTTGCTTACTCAATTTTGAAAATTTGAAGATGGAGGAATTGTTGGTAGTGGTGAATTTTAAAACTACC
>JBJTHA010000175.1:0-6420 GCA_046094265.1 Cytophagales bacterium | reverse complement strand
TACATTAGCTATTTATTTGTGGCCATTGGGCTGCTGATTAATTTTCAAATTGTGGTAGGTCAAAAACCACTATTGCAAAAGTTTGAACGATTGTTTTGCCACTTCAGCATCCTGACCTTACTCAGCAGTTGGATGCTTTCGATGTTTGAACTCAATCACGTAAGCGAAGGCGTGCAGTTGGCGCTTAGTATTTTATGGGGCACATATGCATTGTACCTCATCATTTGGGGCTTTGCAAAAGACCAGAAGTCTTGGCGCATGGCAGGCATTGCGCTTTTCGGCATTACCATCGCAAAACTCTTTTTCATTGACTTGCGCGAAATGGGCACCATTGCCCGCACCCTTGTGTTGATGGTGTTAGGCGTGCTTTTGTTGGTGGCTTCTTTTGTTTACAACAAGCGTAAAAAGAGAGAGGAGAATTCGATCGTAGATTTGGGTAAAGAATAATTACCATGAAAAAAAGTATTGCGCTCATTGTCCTTTCATTACTTGGATATCAGGGTTTCGCTCAATTCAAGTTTGAGCGCAAGGTTGAGGAAGTAGCCAATGCCGGTTGGCACCAAGTGATTATACCCAATCAGTTACTGACAAAACTGAATGCCGATTTTGGAGACATTCGCATTTACGATGCAAGCAGAAATGAGATACCCTACCTTTTGAAGATAAGCCAAGATGAAACAGCCCAGTCGGACATTCCGCTAAAAGCCTACAACATCTCGAAGAAAAATGACGCGCTATTTTTCACCATTAAGCAATCAGAAAAATCGTCTGCCAACCAAGCCACGATTGAGCTCAACAAACGTAATTACGATTGTCTGGTAAAAATTGACGGTAGCAATGATGAGCAAGAATGGTTTGAAGTGGCAAGTAGGCTACGTATTGTGTCGATAGACGATCAAGGAATTCAATACAAATCAAATGCAGTAAGTTGGCCTTCTTCCAACTTTCAATTCCTCCGATTTCATGTTTCCAACACTTCACCCCATGAATTTGGTTCGATAGCTCTGTCGCAAGTGGTTACGCAAAACGGCATGTTCGATAGTCTCTCGGCCAGCATCCAGTCAAAAACTGAGAACAAAGTAACAGAGTTTTATTTCACGTTTTCTGAGTCCGCATTTATCTCAAAACTTAAACTACAATTTGATGCGGGCCAAAAGTTCTACCGCAACTTTGCACTAGAAGTACTCAAAGACAGCGATGAGACCGAAAAGGGTTGGGTGCCTAATTATTACACGCTCCAATCGGGGGTGTTGGCCTCGTTCCAAAACAGCTTCATCGATTTTAACCCTACTGTGCTTCAACAACTTCGACTCATCGTTTACAATTTAGACAACCCTCCTATCAAATTATCGGCCGCGCAGGCGTTTTCCCCGCGCGTCACTTTGGTTGCACAGTTACCGCAAGGCGATTTATTGTTAAAGTACGGCAACGACCGAATAAGCAAACCAAATTACGACTTGAGTCATTTTACAAACGAGATTCCAAGTCAGTTACCGATGCTTAGTTTACAAAATGAGCAATCAATAGCTGTGGGAGCGGCCGAAAAGGATACACCTTGGTTTAAAAATCAACACTGGCTTTGGGCCGCAATGCTGTTGATACTTGGTCTATTAGGTTATTTCACTTTCACCATGATCCGCAAGGCTTAAACAGTAATCAGGTAATGCGGATTGATGCCAAAATTGTCCTGCAAAACTTTCTCGCCCGGTAAGAACGAAAGATTGATGATGAACGAGTAGCCTACCACAAATGCATTGAGTTTTTTCACCAAATTTCCTGCGGCCGTAGCGGTGCCACCAGTTGCCAGCACATCGTCATGTATCAAAACGCGGCAGCCCTTTGATATTGCATCAGTATGCATTTCAATAGCGGCTTTCCCGTATTCGAGCGAATACTCTTCTGTGATTTTTTGAAAGGGGAGTTTGCCTGCTTTTCGCACTGGTACAAAGGGTACGTTCAGACCTTGAGCAATCATGGCACCAAAAATGAAACCCCGGGCTTCTACCGCGGCAACGGCACCAATTTGTTGATGCCTAAAATGATTGACAATATCAAAAACAACGGCCTGCACAGCGGTGGGGTTGGCCAACAGCGGTGTAATGTCTTTGAAAACAATGCCCGGCTTTGGAAAGTCAGGGACATCACGCAGAAGCGATAACAATAACTTTGACGAAGAATCTGTTAGCATATTATCAAAATCGGGAAGCAGCGTTTAAAACTACGAAGAATAGTGACTCAACAATTAGAAACCAGAGAGCAAATTTGTTGCGACCACCTAAATCCGCTCTCTTGAACAACAGGAAAAGAAAAACCGATACGCCAAACCAGCCAGCGTAATTACTCAACGGAATTTCTCCATTTTGCCATCTCCAGAAATCATACGCAATAGCCACGGGCTCCATTAGCCAATCGAATGCCACCGCCATACCTACTGCAATCAAAACAAACAATGACAATGGAAGACGGCTCGGAAGCACACTGCCAATAGAGTAGATGGTAATAAACCAGTTTACCCCAATCATCAAAGGCACATTCCAGAACTTGATTCCAAGTGTGGCGCCATATTGATAGTTCCCAAAAATCAATTGGTGGTTGACTCCCAAATACTCAGAACCAAAGCCCACAACAAAGGCTACCCCAACAAACCATAGGAGTTTCCAATTCTTGTTAACATGATTCCAAATCAATAAACAAGCGCTAATAAACAAAGTGATTGGCGTGGCCATTTGAAAAAGATGCCGCCACGGAGAAAGCAAGCCAAAAACACCCACGGCATACAAAACAACGATTACCACGACCGAAATATTCCGTTTCTTCACTTCCGTCATGGCTTGAATTTTCGGGCAATTAACTCAGACACGATTTTAGCGGATAGCAGACAAAGTGGAATGCCACCGCCCGGATGCACGCTGCCACCGCAAAAAAATAAGTTACCAAATTGCGAAGAAAAATTTTTGTGGCGAAGAAATGCCGCAAACTTATTGTTACTGCTGGTGCCGTACAACGATCCTTGATACGATGATGTTTTGGAATCGATGGAGCGTGGATCAAGTAGGTCTTCCTCTTCGATCAATGGCTCAATGTCAGTTCCGAGTTCGCGAGATAGCTTTGCGAGCACATTCTTTCTAGTTTTAGTGATAATGGTATCCCAATCTTGACCTTTATTGGCAGGTACGTTCACCATCACAAACCAATTTTCTCTGCCAGCGGGGGCATCTCCTTCTACGTATTTGCTAGTGATACTGATATACACGGTTGGGTCGTGATAGACAGAGTGAAGATCGAAGATGTGGTGAAATTCCTTTTCGTAGTCGCCAGAAAAGAAAATGTTATGCAAATCGAGCTGGGAGAAGCTTCGGTTGATACCCCAATAAAAGATTAATGCAGAGCTAGACCGTTCTTGGTTTAGCACTCGCTCGGGAGCTTTCACATAGGGCATCAATTTACGATAGGTGTAATAGGCATCCATGTTACTAACCACCAAATCAGCCAGCACGGTTTGTCCGCCCACATCGAGGGCAAACACTCGGTTACCTTTCACTACAATTTGGGTTACCGATTGTTGAAATGAAAACCGCACACCTAAATCAACTGCCAATTTGTACACGGCTTGTGTGATGGCATGCATGCCACCTACTGGTAAGTACGTACCAATCGAAAACTCCAAGTGCGGTATGGAAGTAAGTATGCCAGGTGCACGATAAGGATTCGAGCCGTTGTAGGTTGCATATCGGTTGAACAATTGCACCAGTTTGGGGTGCTTTAGTCGCTGTTGATTAACTTGGTGCATAGAAGAAAAAATACCATATCGATATATTCTTGCCATCGATTTGGCCACCGACCAACGCAACCATGTGTTAATTTTGTGAAGTGAATTCTGTAAAAAAATACGACCTGCAGACTCATACGTTTCACGGCTTCGCTCCAAGTAAGACTCAACTAGCGCGGCATCAACATTCAATTTGTCCTTAATTTCTCCTACCAATTTGCTGCGCTCGGCATAGGCTGTCAGTCGGGTGCCATCATCAAAAAAGTATTGGCAGCATATATCCATTCGGTTATAATTGAAATACAACCTGGGGTTTCTGTCGGCCAATTGAAATAATTCATCTACCATGTAAGGAAGTGTAAAAAGAGAGGGACCAGCATCGAAACGATAAGCACCAAGAGTAAACTCGCTCAACTTACCACCCGGGTAGGGATTGGCCTCAAAAACATGTACATCAAAACCTTGGCACCTTAAACGGATGGCTGCTGCTAAACCGGCTACTCCTGAACCAATTACTACTGCTTTCACAGATCAAATTTCGGATTTATGAACAACCAAACAGAGCAATGGTTTATTTTTTTACTCCCAAAACCTACACCATAAATATGATCGAGAATCTCTTCAGTTAACTGTGGACAATCAATCGCCCACAAATTCTCTAGCGATTGCGGCCAGCGTGCGGGTACAACGCATTACTTTTTGTGAAAGCAGGGAAGGTTTTGGGTCAAGAAAAATGGGTTTGATGAAATGTTTCCCAGAACGCAACCGGATAGCAACCGCTAGAAAACACACTCCATCATCAGGCATTTTTTTTTGGTTATCATGCCTGAAAACCAAATACAAGAATTAGAAATTAACGCATAAACTCCCCTATCAATCGATGAAAATGGTGCGTACCCATTTCCCTTGTCACCGAGTAACGGCCATATTTATAAAATCGGGAGCGTACACCTTTCTGCACATTTTGCACTATCTCTTCATCCTCTAGCTCTACTTTATGTAAATCAGCCCCGGCACCTTGGCGCAGCTTGCTCTCATCCCAAACATAGCTTAAGAAAGACACCTTTGTTTTGGCTGAAGAGATAGGCCGCACTACGTTTACACTCAAACCCCACGGGTAAAAATTAAACATCAAATTCGGAAACACCCAAAAGTAATAGCCCGCAATGCGTTTTCCGTAATCTGGCGATGAAGAGGGCAAGTCAAATACCAACTCACCTTCTTTGGCCACGCCTAGCTGTAAGTTTGAATACTTGAACAATTCAACATGATAGTTTCCATAGTCAATCACAGAATTTAGCCCTGCGTGAACGAAGGGAATGTGAAAACCTTCCAAGTAATTTTCGCAATACAACGCCCAATGGGCATCAATCATATAGTCTGTTGAGAGTTCAGGATGAAATACAAATTCATTCAGGGGCATCCACCCCACCCGCCTAGCCATGTCGCTAAAAAAAGCATCTGGGGAAATTTTATTGCTCAAACTGGTGAAAAGCATTTTACCCCATTGGTGAACGGGCAAATTGATGAGGTTATCTGCCTTTGTGGGAAAGTCTTTTACTTCTTTGAACTCGGGCATTGACAAAAAATCACCATTCAATTGAAACCTGCGCCCGTGGTATTTACATCGTATGTCATTTAGCTTACAAGGCCGCTCTACCAATAAATTGCCGCGGTGCGTACACACATTCGACATGCAATGCAACGTTCCATGCTTATCGCGCGATAAAATCAACGGCTCATTCAAGAAACCATCGAGCAAATCCACAGGCGTTACCCATCCTTTATCTTTCACTTGATCGGCATCTCCTACCCAATGCCAGCAGTGAGCAAATATTTTTTCCTTTGATTCTTTGAAATACTTGGGCTCAAGATAGAAATCAGTTGAAATGGTCTTGGCCTGTGAAATATCCGCATCAATTTCGAAGATGTTCATCGTTAGTAAATTTGGGTTAAGTTAGCAAACGTCATTTTACCGACAAACTATTACAGATGTATTGCCGATTATGCAGCAAACTTCACCTCCATGAACGCTCGTAAAATTACTTTTTGGTGTGCGCGGCTGATTGCGGCCGCCATCATGTTACAAACACTCTACTTTAAGTTCAGCGGGGCGGAAGAGTCCGTCTATATCTTCACCCAAATGGGCATAGAACCATGGGGTAGAATTGGCACGGGAGTGATGGAATTGGTCGCGTCTTTATTAATAATCGTTCCAGCTACCGTTTGGCTAGGCGCAATACTGGGAATCGGCTTGATGGGTGGTGCCATCATGTCGCACCTTACAGTGTTGGGTATTGAAGTAAAAGGCGATGGTGGCCAGCTTTTTTTTTATGCGCTAGCTGTGTTGATTTGCTCTACAATAGCGTTGTGGCTAAGTAAAGATACCTGGCCAAGTTTTGTTAAGAATCTTTTACCAAAAGCATTTCAATAAATCGGCAATTCAAACCGCGTGCGACAATCTAATTGGTTTTAGCTTTCGCCAAGATTTTTTCGAGTTCTTCAGCAAACGTTGGCTGATCTTTCAAGTTTGCACGCAACTCTTTCAACAAGTAGTTAGGCAAGATTTCATCGCGATACACTTTGCCACTGAGGTCTTTGAGTAAATCAAGCGCATCTTTTTTGTTCGCGAAATCAGGCGACTCCTCTAC
>JBJTHA010000174.1:0-3744 GCA_046094265.1 Cytophagales bacterium | reverse complement strand
CTGATAATGGAAATTAAAACCATTCGCAAGAAGCGATTGTCTCAAATCAGCAAGTGGGTTTACTTAACTTACCTCACCAATTTTGCTGCTGCGTTATCCACCATTTTTTGTCTAAATTTAATTTTACTTGCTTGGTGGCGTGGGGGCTTCAAATCCCCAGTAATATCTACCTTACATTAGCCGTAAAAGACTCGATCGATGTGATTGATCTTTGAATCTTTTCATTGCTTCAGCAGCCATCTATTTTGGTATTGTGTATAACTTACTAGGAATCAACAATCTTTGATTTCCTGATGAGGATTCAATAACGGTACGATTTACTACTTTTGCTTTCGCTTTTAACCCGTTATATGCTATGATTTACGATTCCATCATCGAAACCATTGGAAATACCCCGATGGTGCGCTTACATAAAATTCCGAAAGGCATAAAAGGAACTGTTTTGGCCAAAGTGGAGTACTTTAATCCGGGCAACTCTACCAAAGACCGTATGGCGCTAAAGATGATTGAAGACGCAGAGAAGGCAGGTATTTTAAAACCCGGAGGAACAATCATAGAAGGCACTTCTGGCAATACAGGAATGGGGCTCGCGCTAACCGCGGTAGCAAAAGGCTACAAGTGCATTTTCACGATGGCCGATAAACAATCGCAAGAGAAGATAAACATATTGCGGGCGGTTGGTGCCGAAGTAATTGTATGCCCTACCAATGTAGAGCCTGATGACCCGCGCAGCTACTATTCTGTTGCACGAAAACTCAATAAAGAAATACCCAATTCTATTTATCCCAACCAATACGATAATCCATCGAACGCAAAGGCGCACTACGAAACCACCGGCCCTGAAATTTGGCGGCAAACTGCCGGGAGAATAACGCACTATGTTGCCACAGTTGGCACAGGTGGTTCAATGTGTGGCACAGCCAATTACTTGAAAGAACAAAATCCCAACCTGACTGCCATTGGCATCGATACCTATGGTTCGGTGTTTAAGAAATATAAAGAGACGGGCATCTTCGATAAAAATGAAATTTACCCTTATCTCACAGAAGGTTTTGGTGAAGATATCTTGCCAGAAAATGTTGACTTCGATGTGATCGATCAATTCATTAAAGTAACGGATAAAGACGGAGCCATTATGGCGCGCAGGCTATCAAAGGAAGAGGGGTTGTTCGTGGGCTGGAGCAGCGGGAGTGCACTGCACGGAGCAATGGAGTACGCCAAAGAACACTTGAAAAAAGAAGATGTAATGGTAGTGCTATTGCCCGACCACGGCACGCGTTACCTGAACAAAGTGTACAACGACATTTGGATGAAAGACCACGGCTTTTTGGAAGAACGTGCGTACGGTACTGCCCGTGAAATAATATCCAAAAGAAACGGTAAAGAAACATTGCTTACGGTTACCAAAATGTCCACCATTGGCGAGGCAATTAAAATAATGAACAAAGAGGGCGTGGATCAAATGCCAGTGGTAGAAGCCAATGAATTTGTGGGCAGTGTTACTGTTGCTAGCTTGATCGAAAAAATCATTTCAGATCCCGCCATCAAAGACAAATCGGTGGGCGAGATAATGGACAAGCCCATGCAAGTAGTGGCATTGGATAGTACGTTGGATGTGCTATCATCCATGCTCAATAAAAACAATAAAGCACTGCTGGTACGCGATGAGCAAGAGCAGGCGCACATTATTACCCAACACGATATTCTGCGGGCAATGACGGCCTAGCTTTGTAGTTACCAATCACCCCTTATCTTTGTAACGATTTTAATGAGCAAGTTATTCAACAGCCGTTTCAATAATTTTCCACTGGCGTGGATTACTTTGGCTGGATACTTATGGCTCACCATTAGTAGTTGTACTGCGCAACGCCAAGAAGTTCAGAGGACTGATACGCAAGTCACCATCCAGCTTGCTCCCTCACCGGTTGATGCGCGTGCATGTAGGCCCTCTTTCTCCACTGATGTATTCCTTGATCACGCGGGGAACCCAAACACCAAAAATTTCCTTGGGCCACAGCGGGCCGAACTGGCGCAGTTTGAAGTCTATGAGCAACCCATCATCACAATACACCGCGAACTACAAAATGGCGGTACCGCCATTTTGCTACCCCACTCTTTTAAAGTGAATTTAAGGATATAGCAGCACAAAAAGCAACCTTCCTATTCGGTTCTTCCTTTCACTTTGCAACAGGTCAGTAGTCATCAGCTTTAATCTGGGAACTAATTCCCCAGGGGATAGTCAAATTATTAATGGCGTTGATCGCAGTAATTGATGAGAAGTGAAATCGCATTGGCAGATTACCTGCACAAAATGATACGGATGGAAGGATTGATCTAATTCCATCAGAGCTATCACCCACAGAAATCACATCTAAAATAGATTCAGTGGCAATGCATAACGAGCAACTGAATCTGGTTCGTTAGAAAATTTATTGATTCATGAAAAAAAATAATTCTATATAATTCATTGGTGCTTTCATTTTCACTTGCGTACTCACAGAAAAATGAACAGTCGTTGCAGCAACCTGCAGACGACCGCGTTAAAATTGGTTATGAAACCTATGTCGATTTTCACTACACGTATGATTTTAACCGACCCATCAACAACAAACGCTACACCAACAGCAACCCAGAATATGTAAACCAATTTGGCTTGGCCTATACCTATGGTCAGTTGTATTTGGAGTATGGCAAAATGCAAGTGCGTGCCGCAGCACATGCTGGCGATATTGTGGACATTATGTACATTAACGAAACGGAGATTTTCAAATACATTCGAGAACTATCGCTCACGTATAAACTACATGATAACGTAGAATTACAAACTGGTATTTTTCCGGCTATCTATGGTGCCGAAACGTTTATCAACAAAGATAACTTGCACGCGACACGCGCTGTAATGACGGATTTTGCACCTGACTACGAAGCAGGTTTTCGTTTAAAATATAAAATGGGTAAGTATTGGCAAGGCACAGCCCAATTTACCAATGGATGGCAAGTGGTGCGCGATAACAACCACGCGCCAGCCTTTGGCATAGCGCAGGTTTACGACAAGCCGGGTAGGTTTTTATTCAACTATGGGTTTTTTGCGGGGGAAGAAACGTATGATTTACGACAACAGAAAAATTCATTTAAAATGTACCACAACATTTTTGGGCGAGTGTATGCAGGCAAATGGATTATTGCGCCCATGGTTGACGTTGGCATGATCACAGACTCGGTTACACACAAAATGAACTATTGGCACGCGTATGGAGGGAGTATACGCTATGCGTTGAGCAAAAAAGTAGGCATTGCCGCGCGGTACGAACACATCTACGATCCCAATCAAATTATAAACGATTTGGTGCGAACCAATTTTCCGCAAGGCGGAAAACTGGACAATGGTTTTGTCTATCATGGTTCTACCCTTACGTTTGAATATTTGCCAAGTGAGGACGTAACTTTTCGGTTAGAAGCAAGAGACTCCAGAAACATCGATCCCATATTCACCGATCAGGATGGGCTTGCCAAAAGCAAGACTGATTTTTTTATTATGTTTTCTATCGCTATGAAGTTTACGCAGTGGGGATCCATAAAAGTCAATCGCGACCCGATTTTAAAGGATAAGTTTTGAGCTCTTGTTTGCCTGCAAGAGCACATTTATTGGCTGGCTTTGGATGTGGGCTGAATGTGTGGCAAGGCAATTTGTGTGCGATTTAGGTGAGTCTCATCTGTCCGATGATTTCGGAAGGTCATTAAAAT
>JBJTHA010000173.1:0-2998 GCA_046094265.1 Cytophagales bacterium | reverse complement strand
TGGTGAAAACACAGATAATAACCCTGTATAATGGCTATGCATAAACCCATCAATTTTGTCTGAAACTATGATATCAATTCCTTTAGCATAATCCTCCCCTACAACTGGAGTTACGTCTATTCCTCCCGAGCCAGTTAATTTATAGAGATATCCATGCTCTTTAATGTCAGAAGTTTTGTTTTGTAGGGAAGCAAATTTTTCTTTGTATTCATTATTTTTTTTTAAACTATCTGCATTATCACATGGGTTTGGGTCTTTCGGGTAGTATTACATAAACTGTGTCAGTTGTATTTTTTCGGACCTCATCAGGAGTTGATGTTTTTTCCTACAAAAGCTCAAGATTGATATAACAGCTGCAAAAAACATCAAGTCATGATGAGGAAACATTTTAGAGACTTAGCTTTAAACGGTCTCCAAATATAATTGATAACTGGGCTAATGTTTGATTCCAGTTATGTACCGGTTTGTTCCATTTTGCAGTGATGTTTTCCTGTACTAAAAATAAGAGTTTCATCAATGCTTCTTCACTCTGGAAAGCTCCTTTTGTTTTAGTGACAGCCCTTAGTTGCCGGTGGAAGCCTTCGATAATATTGGTGGTGTACATGATGCGCCTAATCTCCTTTACATACTGAAAATAGTTGCTGAGCCTTGGCCAGTTTTTTCGCCAGGACTCAATGACCTTGGGGTAACGGTAACCCCAGTTGGTTTCCAGTTGATCCAGGCTGCGTTCTGCTTGCTCTTTTGTGGTGGCTCTGTAGATTGCCTGCAGATCCTTCATAAAGGGCTTTACATCTTTGTAAGACAAATACTTTTGAGAGTTGCGTATTTGGTGTACAATGCAGAGCTGCACTTCGGTTTGTGGAAAGATGCTTTCAATGGCTTCTGCAAAGCCCTGAAGGTTATCAATGGATGCAATGAAGATGTCTTCAATGCCTCGATTTTGCAGGTCTGTAAGGATTTGCAGCCAAAATTTAGCACCTTCGTTTTCTCCTATGTACATTCCCAGTAAGTCTTTATAACCCTCTTGGTTAAGCCCTAAAATGCAGTATACAGCACGGGTGATAACACGGCCTTCGTGCCTTACCTTGTAGTGTATAGCATCGAGCCATACAAAGGGATAAACACGTTCTAATGGCCTGCTGCGCCACTCTTGTACAAGGGGCAGAATCTTGTCGGTAACACGACTGATGGTGGCAGGAGATACATCAAGGTCGTACATCTCACTCAGGTGATCCCGTATGTCGCCATAGCTTGCGCCACGGGCATACAGGGCTATGATTTGCCTGTCCAGATCTACGCCGAGTGTCTTCTGGCGTTTGGCAATCATCTCTGGTTCAAAGGTGCCGTTGCGGTCACGGGGAGTTTCAATCTCAATGTTGCCAACGGGTGTTTTTACCTGTTTGCGGCCCTTGCCATTTTTGCGGTTGGGGTCTTCATGCTGATCTATATGAGCTTCCAGTTCGCCATTCAAGGCTTCTTCCAAAAACTCCTTCAGCAAGGGGGTAAATACGCCGTCTTTACCCAGCAGGCTCTCGCCTTTTTTTAAACGACTGGCGGCCTGCTTTTTAAATTGTTCAAAGTCAAATGATGATTTTTCTTTCATCTCCATATGTGTGAGTTTTAAAGTTAATTAACTTCAAACTGACACACTTTTTGTAATACTCTCGATAAAATGGTAAATCCTAGCACTTTTACAGCTGGAGTAGTAACGGCAAATTGAAAGCTTCCCTCAGTTAGTAACGTTTAAAACTAAAGAATTCCAATCAAGATTGGTGTTCTGGATGAACGTCGGAAAGGCGTAGCCTTGGAGACGTTCATTCAGGAATGCGACCGGCGGCTTGTACCCCAGGGCGCTATGCGGACGCTGGTTATTATATAACCACATCCATGCATGGGCCATCGCCTGTGCTTCTTTTATTCGGGTGAAGCTGTATGCATCTAATACTTCTTCTCTAAAGCTGCGGTTGAATCGTTCCATGTAGCCATTTTGATAAGGCTTTCCTTTCTCAATGAATTTGATTTCAATCTTGCGATGATCAGCCCATGATGCCAATGCATCAGCAATGAATTCCGGGCCATTATCCACCCGTATTTTTTGAGGCACTCCACGCCATGCAATTAATTGATCCAGTTCACGGATGACCCGCTTGCTTGTTAAGCTGGTGTCCATGGTGATTGTCAGTGCTTCCCTGTTAAAATCATCAATGATATTCAGTGTTCTGAAGTTGACGCCATTGCTGAGTGTGTCGTGCATGAAGTCCATCGACCAGGTAATATTTGGCTTTATCGGCCACAGCAGTGGCTCCATAACCCTTGCTGGCAGGCGCTTCTTGTGTTTACGACGCAGGTTTAGCTGCATGTCGGTATACACACGGTATACTTTCTTGTGGTTCCACAAAAAGTTCAGGCAACGCAAATAGTGATGCATCATCCAGAAGCCCCACCGATGATGCAGTTGTGCCAATTTGGCCAGCTCAGCTCGAACTTGGTCATCATCATGTGGCTTACACTGGTAGTAATAAACGGATGGCTGTATGGCAAACAACTTCAAGGCCTGTCGAGTACTGATGCCATGCTCCTCTTTGGCATAGTTCACCAGTTCCCGCTTCTCGGCAGGCCCTAGAGCTTTTTTTCAATCACATCCTTCAGTACGGTAATCTGCAAGGTTTGCTCAGCTACAATGCGCTTGTATTGCGCCAGTTCGGCTTCCATCTCCTTCAGCCGCTTAAGCTGGGCTACTTCCATCCCGTAATAATTACTCTTCCATTGATAAAACGTAGGCTGACTGATACCATGTTCGCGGCAAATGTCTGCCACGCTGCGGCCACTTTCCTGGGCCTTCAAAATGCCAATAATCTGGCTCTCGGTAAATTTGCTCTTTTTCATTTTTCCTCCCTAAATATAGCACCATACTCTATTTTTGAGTGCTACGGTTTATAGGGAAGCTTTCACTGCGGAGACCGAAGATATACCCGCCATGGCTAGGCCAAACGGGTAG
>JBJTHA010000172.1:0-13844 GCA_046094265.1 Cytophagales bacterium | reverse complement strand
CTCCTAAATTCTATGTTCTAACTTCTAACCTTCTAATTCCTTACTTTCTAATCACCGCTCCCATCTTTTCCTCAAATGCTCTCATCAATCGCTTCATCGTTTTCTCAATCTCCTCGTCAGTCAGCGTTTTTGCTTCATCTTGTAAGGTAAAGCCTAACGCGTATGCTTTCTTTCCTTGGGGGATTTTATCTCCTTCGTACACATCAAAGGTTATAATATCTTTAATCAACTTCCTTTCAGTGGACAATATCAGCGCACGAACCTCGGTAAATGTTACTTGCTTGTCCAACACCAAGCTTAAATCCCTGCGCACTTCCGGAAACTTGGGCACTGCTTCTACAACGAACTTAGGGCTTACTGAGTTGAAAAGCAAGGCAGTCCACAACTCTGCATAAAAAATTTCTTGTTTGATGCCAAAATCTTTCACCAGCGCTGTTTTTACCTTCCCTACTTTTCCAATTTCTTGGTTATCCTTCAAGATTCTGACACCATAATCGAAAAGAAGGTCGCTTAAATTCTCTTGCGTTACGTTTCTGACATTGGATTTCTGAAGCACGTGGACAACCTGTTGGGCGATGTCAAAGTAATTTACCCCTTGCGTTTTTTGCTGCCAATTTTCAGTTTCCCTATTACCGGTTAAGTACAAAGCCAGACGCTCTTCTTCTTGGTACTTGGGTTTTTGTTCAGTCGAGTTGTTTTTCCAATACACTTTACCAAACTCAAATAACTTCAAGTCTTTTTGCTTGCGATTGATGTTATGAGCCAACACTTCGAGACCCGTAAACAGCATGGTTTGGCGCAATATGCCTTGCTCCTCGCTGAGTTTATTTAGGATTTCAACCGGCTCGGCCTCGAATGTTAAATTGTGTTTTTGCTGGTAAGCCGCATTAGTAAGCGAATTGGTAAGTATTTCAAAAAAACCATTACCAGCCAACATTTCCCCTATCGACTTCTTAAACTTGTCAATGTCTTTTTCAGGGAAGCTGGCAAAAAAATCTGTCCCGGCAATTTCGCTTAACTCAATGTTATTGAATCCGTAGATGCGCAATATCTCCTCCACCACATCGGCCTCTTGCTCTACATCAACCCGATAGGGTGGTATCGAAACGGAAAAACTTGTTTCATTTTGGTCAGTCACTTGAATGTCAAGCAAGCTCAAAATCTTGACCATCTCTTCGCGCGCAAGCGCCTTCCCAATCAGTCGGTGTACATTTTTATCTTTAACTACAACGATGCGATTTACGATTTTCTTAGGGTAAATATCTACAATATCAGAGGCAATCTCGCCCCCGGCTACTTCTACGATCAGCATAGCAGCGCGCTTGATGGCGTACACCGTGCTATTGACGTCCGCACCCCTTTCGAAACGGAATGAGGCATCTGTTTTCAAACCGTGGTGCATGGCTGTTTTGCGTATGGAACTCGGCTGCCAGTAGGCACCTTCTAAAAATACGTTTACTGTTTTTTCCGTGATACCCGAATTGATGCCGCCAAAAATTCCGGCAATGCACAACGGCTTGCCTGCGCCATCGCACACCATCAAATCGCTGGCCGTCAATGTTCGATCTTTTCCATCTAAAGTCTTAAAGGTACTGCCTGATGGCAACGTCTTTACAATAATTTTCCGCCCGGCAATTTCCGCAATATCATACGCGTGAAGTGGTTGCCCCATTTCGTGACAAATAAAGTTTGTAACATCTACCACATTATTGATCGGGGTAAGTCCAACGCTCCGTAACCTGTTTTTTAACCAATCCGGTGATTCTCTCACAGTAACATTAGCTATCGAAACAGCCGAAAAACGTGGGCACATCTCTGGCTCTTCCACCACTACCTGCACGGTGCATTGGGTATTCGAAACCTTAAAGTTTTCAATCGGTGGCCACTGTAGCTCCCGTCCTGTTGCAGCCCTGATATCGCGCGCCACACCAATGTGCGAAGCTGCATCGGCACGGTTGGGTGTAAGGCCAATTTCAAGAACGTAATCAGATTGCACGTTGAAGAACTCAGCGGCAGTTGTACCATTGGCTACTGTCGTTTTCAGCACCATAATGCCTGCATGGCTTGCGCCTAACCCGATTTCATCTTCCGCGCAAATCATCCCTTCAGATTGTTCGCCACGGATTTTTGCATTCTTAATTTGGAACGATTCACCTTCGGTAGGATGCACGGTTGTACCTACACGGGCAACAACCACCTTTTGACCTGCGGCTACATTGGGCGCGCCACACACAATTTGCAAATTTTTTGAGCCGCCTACATCAACCGTGGTAACAGAGAGTTTATCTGCGTTCGGATGCTTAGAACATGTTACCACCTCGCCAATTACAAGACCGTCTAAACCACCTTTAACAGTTTCAAAGGGTTGAACACTTTCTACTTCCAGACCAGTGCCAGTGAGTACTTTGCCAATTTCTTCCGCAGTCTCGGTAATGTTAATGTATTGCCTGAGCCAGTTGTACGAGATTTTCATTTAGCACCAAAATCAAACTTCAAATGTAAGCTTAATTCCCTGCCTGTGAAATTGTAGCCCTCTTTGAATTATCAATTTTACCAACGAAAAAGCATTAACCGATAACTACTGTTCGATCTTCCCTACCCGCTCCGTCAACGATTCTACCATTTTACTTAGCCTATCTACTTCATTTTGGATACGTTCCAGTTCATTGTAGTTTTTGGACAAACTAGTAGCATTGGGCTTGTATAATAAATCAGCTTGGTTTATTAATTGTGATGCGTTTAGGCCGAAGACGTTGGCAATCGCTTCAATTCGAGAAATACTGATGTCACTCTCTCCACGCTCAATTTTGGCAAATGCCGAAGCAGTGATTTTTATCTCGCTTGCAACATTCGACTGCGTCAGCCCCTTCGCAGCTCTCAAAATCCTTATCTGTGTTCCTAAATTCTTCAAAAATGTCTTCATACTACAAATTTAGACAACGAAGGTGCGAATTCTGTTCTTGATACGACAACACCCACAAGAAGAAACTTCGTTTACTACGGAGGTAAATTGAATAAAGCTGAGCGATAAGTAACAGACTTAACAAAAACTGGAGTAGAAGGGCGTTTATAGCTAAGTAAATCAATTTATGAAACAGGTACCATTCTTTTTTTGCCTTGCACTTGCCGCGCACGGGTGGGCACAAGAGCCCAATCAACAGCAAATCCAGGAAATCAGAAAGAGTATCACCTTTTACGGTATTGTGCCCAGCTTTCAATTTTCGCAAAGCAGTGGCTTAAATCAAACTCTGGCCGGCACAGGCTACCCTTCCATTCCAAACTCCCAGTTTTTCTGGGGGTTTGGTTTTACTTACACTGCCAAACGATTTTTTTTTGGTTGCGATTTGTCGCTCAACTTACAGACCAGATCAAATGACGCTTACAGTTTAAAACGGCAATCGAACCTGACTAACTTGCAATTCGGTTACCGTGTATTTGAATGGGGAAACACTTCTTTGGCACCGTATGTTGGTATAGGTCTTACCGATAGCCGTGTGATCTTGTCGCGCAATACCACCTCAAATACCCTGAATAATTTTTTGACCCAAGGGGGCAATGCCACCGACATTAGCCACACACAAGAAGGGCTGGTTTTTGGCTTGAGTATAGATTCTAATCGTCTTTATAAACATGAAAGTTCATTAATAGCCTCTTTCCGTGCAGGGTACATGTGGGCCATGTACCCGTATGAGTGGCAAGCACCGTTTGGCCAATTGCAAAATGCTCCGGTTGACCAGTTAGGTCATTTTTTCATCCAAATGAGAATTGGAGCGATGCTGAACTGGGACGATTGGGAGTAGAAGGTTCAGGTACTGCCATTGCTGTTTTTCAAAATTATGAAAGAAGTTTTTCCAGTATTTCCTTCGCAGCTTGTGTTACGGGCGTGCCGGGTCCAAAAATGCCACTCACACCACACTGAACTAAAAAGTCGTAGTCTTTTTCAGGAATAACCCCACCTGCCACTACTAAAATATCTGGTCTGCCAATTTCTTTTAGGGCAGCAATCAATTCGGGCACTAATGTTTTATGCCCTGCAGCCAAACTGCTGGCACCCACCACGTGCACATCATTTTCGGCCGCTTGTTTGGCTACTTCTTCGGGCGTTTGAAACAACGGGCCGATGTCCACATCAAAACCTAAATCGGCAAACCCGGTAGCAATTATTTTGGCACCTCGGTCGTGGCCATCTTGCCCCATCTTGGCCACCAAAATGCGTGGCCTGCGTCCATCGAGCGCTGCAAATTTGTCGGACAACGCACGCACCTCCTCTATTGCATCGTTTTTCATCTCGTTAGAATATACACCCGAAATTGATTGGATAGTTGCTTTGTAACGTCCAAAAGATTTTTCCATTGCCATAGAAATTTCGCCTAATGAGGCCCGTGCGCGTGCCGCCACCACCGCCAACTCCAACAAATTACCCTTGCCAGTGGCCGCGGCTTGTTCGATGGCAGCCAGTGCTTGGCTCACTGCTTGTGTGTTGCGCTCTTTCTTCAACTGCTGTAAGCGCGTAATTTGTTCTTCGCGCACCGCAGTATTATCAACGTCTAAAATATCGAAATCGGGTTTTTCGTTGGTGGTATAGCGATTGACACCAACAATCACATCTTTGCCCGAGTCGATACGCGCCTGTTTGGCTGCCGCTGCTTCTTCAATGCGCAACTTAGGCAAACCGCTTTCAATGGCTTTGGCAATGCCGCCCATGTTTTCCACTTCTTCTATAAGCGCCCACGCTTTTTCTATTAATTGCTCAGTTAAGTATTCCACATAATAGGAGCCGCCCAACGGGTCTACCACGTGCGTGATGCCGGTTTCTTTTTGCAAATACAGTTGGGTATTGCGGGCAATGCGTGCCGAAAAATCGGTAGGCAAGGCAATGGCTTCATCCAATGAGTTGGTGTGCAACGATTGCGTGCCACCCAACGCTGCGGCCAATGCTTCTATACACGTGCGGGTGACGTTGTTGTAAGGGTCTTGTTCTGTTAAGCTCCACCCGGAAGTTTGGCAATGGGTGCGCAAGGCCATCGACTTAGGATTTTGTGGGTTGAAGGATTGCACCATCTTTGCCCACAACATGCGGCCAGCGCGCATCTTGGCCACTTCCATAAAAAAATTCATGCCAATGCCCCAAAAAAACGAAAGGCGTGGTGCAAAGTCATCGATGGCAATACCCGCCTTAATGCCCGCGCGGATGTACTCTAACCCATCTGCCAGTGTATACGCAAGTTCTATATGTGCAGGCGCGCCCGCTTCGTGCATGTGGTAGCCACTGATGCTGATGCTGTTGAACTTGGGCATATACTTGGAGCAGTAGTCAAAAATATCGGCTACAATGCGCATGGAGTGGGCCGGGGGATAGATGTAGGTGTTGCGCACCATAAACTCTTTGAGAATATCGTTTTGGATGGTGCCACTGAGTTGCTCCGGTGCAACACCCTGCTCTTCGGCCGCCACAATGTAAAATGCCATGATGGGTATAACCGCTCCATTCATCGTCATGGATACAGACATTTTATCCAACGGAATTTGGTCGAAGAGAATTTTCATGTCGAGCACCGAATCGATGGCAACACCCGCTTTGCCCACATCGCCCTTCACACGCAGATGATCGGAATCATACCCACGATGCGTTGCCAAATCAAACGCCACGGATAATCCTTTTTGCCCTGCGGCTAAATTTCTTCTGTAAAATTCGTTTGACTGTTTCGCGGTTGAAAAGCCTGCATATTGTCGGATGGTCCACGGCCGCACGGTATACATGGTAGCGTATGGGCCACGCAGGTAGGGGGGTATTCCTGCTTGGTAGTGGCTGGCCAATGAATTTGAAACATCGGAGGGCGAAAATTGTGGCTTTACATTTATTTTCTCAGCAGTAGTCCAATTCTCTGAGTTCCGACCCTTGCGTTCCTCCTCCTGTATCCTGAACGGTGCATTGCTCACCAGCTGCTGCACGATGGAATCAACAAAATAAGATCCGGCCAACGGGTCGGCTACTTTGGCAAGAAACGATTCCTCCCGCAACAGGGTGGAAACATTGCGGGCTATGCGTTGCAGGGTTGGTTGCGAATCATCTTCGGGCAAGACTGTGAGGCTATCGCACCCTCCCGTTATTGCCGAAAACGCAGCGTACGCAGCATGAATCAAATTGCTGTGCGGATGGTAGCTTTGTTGAACGAACGGCTGGCTGTTGGCATGTATGAGCACCTGTCCGTTGCCACACAAATAACGCAACGCCCTTAATTTCGCAATTGAAATAAAAATGTTGTTGCTAACCGAAATCGAAAAAGCCAATTTCTCGCTAGCGTCTTTCTCGCCTATGCCCCATTGGCGAACCAACGTTTCGATAGTCTTCTTAGCAGAAGCCATGGCGCCATTCAATTCCTCTACCACATTTTGGTTTGCTGCAACGATTATTCCACACGGACGGAAATGAGGCCATTGCATTTCTTTTGCAAATGAAAAGTCAATTTGATCTACCCAAAAAATAGTACCCCTAACAGTGGAAACATCGTAGTGTTTTTGTACATATTCCTTAAATGAACGAACAAAAGGCAAAGCGGCTGGGTGGATGAGCAAGCTAACCTCGCAATAGTTCAATTGAATGTTGGCCAGCAATTCTTCCACTGAGGTATCGGTGCTAATCACTTCCAACAGCACACCATCTGCACCTTGTTGCAAATGTGCCAATGCCTGTTCGTTGGCAGAAGCAGCATTGTTTACTACAACGCGGGGCTGGTTGCGCCACGCACGCGCGCCCAAAAAAGAATCTTGTGCGGTGGGCAATGTAAAGGGCGTACCTTCTTGCGTGCCCGTGGGCGCATAGTACGGTTTTATGTGAAGGCCATGGGCGTGGAGGCTTAATTTTTGATATGGATTCTCTCCTCCTAACTCGTGTTCGGCTGTTTCAATCCATTTTTCCAACAGTTGCGGTGGAAACAGTTCATTCCAGTTGATTTTACTTGGCATACTTTAGGATTTGAAATCACGTTAAAGATCAAAATAACGAATGAACTTTCAAACGATCTTTACGGAGGGGGCAGTATCATTTCTTATTTCCCGATTTGTTTCCGTTCCACGTATTTTTTTCGTATAAAACCTGTAAAAATTTGCACCTCCATTTTTTTTCAAAAAGTCAAGAATAAAATATTTTTTTCTTCTCTTTTCATATTCGAAAATTTTTTCACCTTTGTCTCCCCGCGAAAAAAAATACTTAAAAAAATACTACTACCTTGAACTCAATCGCATCCGTGGATTCCGCAACTATTTGGAACGATTGCTTGGCTATTATCAAGCTTGAAGTTGACGAGAATGGTTTCGAAACTTGGTTTAAGCCAATTGTACCCTTGCGCACCAATGGCGAAGTATTGACGATACAAGTACCTTCGCAATTTTTCTACGAGTGGCTAGAAGATCACTACGTGCCTGTTTTGAAAAAAGCAGTGCATCAAGTATTGGGTAAAAGTGGGCGTTTGGAGTATTCGGTGGTGGTGGACAGTGGCAACAAACAAAGCCCGCCCGTAATGGTAAACTACCCCAACGGAAACGGAACAAACAAGAATGGAAATGTGCAGCCCGTGAACGGCAGCGATGTATACTCGCCTTTCAGCTTTAAAGCGCTCAATCCGCAAACGGTAAACTCTCGACTCAACCCAAATTATACATTTGATAATTTTATTGAGGGTGATTGCAATCGCTTGGCACGATCGGCAGGCTTGGCGGTATCTAAGAAGCCAGGCGTTACTTCTTTTAACCCGTTGATGTTGTATGGTGGGGTGGGCGTTGGCAAAACCCATTTAGTGCAAGCGATTGGCAACGAAATAAAAAAGAGCCTGCCGCACAAAATTGTGTTGTATGTAGATCAAAATGATTTTACCAGCCAATTTTTAAATGCCCTGCAGAACAACAAAATGCAGGATTTCCAGAACTTTTACTTGCAAGTAGACCTATTGATTTTAGATGATGTGCAGTTTTTGGCCGGTAGGGAAAAAACACAAGAAATATTCTTTCACATCTTCAACCAATTGCACCAATCGGGCAAGCAAATTATTATGACGAGCGATTGCCCGCCACGCGATTTGAAAGGGTTTCAAGAGCGATTGCTCTCGCGCTTTAAATGGGGATTGACTGCCGACTTACAAGAACCTGATTTTGAAACGAAGTTGGCCATCATCAATAAAAAAATGCAGTCTGACGGTATTGAAATACCAAAAGAAGTTGCCGAATACTTAGCCTATAGTGTAGATACCAACCTGCGCGACATGGAAGGTGTCTTAAACTCACTACTATTTCACGCTACCCTGTTGAAAAAAGAAATCGACTTGGAATTGGCCAAAGAGGTTTTAAAAAATATCGTAAAAGAAATTCAGGCAGACGTTAGTGTGGACTACATTCAAAAAACGGTAGCCGACTATTTTAAAGTAGAGTTAGAGGCAATGAAGGGCAAGATAAAAAAGCGCGAAATTGTAATTCCACGCCAAACTGCTATGTATTTCTGCAAACGTTACACACAACTAACCTTGGCCTTGATTGGAGAAAATTTTGGTGGGCGAGATCATAGCACCGTAATACATGCTTTGGAATCGGTTGAAGATATGATGAAGACGGATGCTAACTTTAAAAATTCCATTGAAGAGCTGACCAAAAAATTTAAGTCGAGAATATCGGCTTAGAAAAGAGTATTTGGATTAGGATTGTTGGCGGAAGAATCAATGACTATCTTACCGTACTATTTTTGTTTTGTTCGTATCAAAACTCTTGTTCTATGGACTTAAGCAAAATAGCACGTTGCGCTTTCACTAGCCGTTCGTATAATTCCGGCTCACGCACATAACCTGGTATTTTTATTTTTTCTTTGCTAATGGTTTGGTTGGTGAGTGGTGGGGTGCTGCAACTGACATTCATGCCCGCCCGCTGCATACCATGTACGCTGTTTGTGAAATGATTGGTATTGGTCTCAGGACCCGTCACATCAAACGTTCTTTTCGAATCGTCTCTGATCAGTTGCCAATATTTGGTGTACATCGAATCAAGTGGTTAACCTTCGCATATTCATTACTTGCCTTCCGGCAAATACATCTGTTCGTAATATTCAGTTGCCATGCGGCCTGAGTCGAATAATGGAAGTACATCTCTCATTCCCCCCTTCACTATTTTCAGCCATTTTGAAGGTGAATCATAGTACATGGGCATGATTTCATTTTCGAGCAAATCGTACAAATTTTTAGCTTCTACCCTGTCGCGCTCTTCCTGCGAGAGGGCATCAGCTGCCTTTTCTATAGTGAAACAATTCTTGCCATGCTTAGAAAACTCGGGCACCCACCCATCGGGTATTGACAGATTGATGGAACCATTCATTGCAGCTGTCATGCCAGAGGTACCTGAGGCCTCGTGGTACATACGCGGGTTATTGAGCCACAAATCAGAACCTTTTTTAAGGTGGCCAGAAAGCCACAACTCGTAACCCGTAAGCACCGTACAGTTCTTCAAATCTTTAGTTTTCCAATAGATCTCGTTAAAAATATTAATCGCGCTGAAATCTTCGGGATACGGTTTACCCGCCCAAATAAACTGCACCGGATATTTTTTATTGTTTGCGATTTTAAGGAAACGGTCGAAGTCGGAAAGCAAAAGATTAGCGCGCTTATAGCCGGCAAATCTTCGTGCCCACACCAGCGTAAGCACATCGGGATTACACAGTTTACCCGTTTGGTTGGCTACCACACGGAATAATTTGTACTTCAATTTTTTCTTGCGAGCCGCCAGAGCTTGGTCATCATCCAGCGTTAGGGCTTTTTCGAGTTCGGGATCTTGCCAATAGGTTTTATTTTGTGCGTTGGTAATGGAGGTGATCTCGCAAATTCCTTCGTAGCCACACCACATTTTACGCGATACATCGCCATGTATGCGCGATACGGCATTTGCTTTTTTTGCCATGCGCAGCGCAGTCAGGGTATAGTTGAGCGTGCCGTTTTCGGGTGCCACCAACTTATTTATTTGATCTACCGTAATTCCGTTAAAGAAACTCATACCATTGAGCAACGGAACGCTGTGTTCTTCGTTGCCTGCCTTTTCGGGAGTATGGGTGGTGAACACCACTCGTTTTTTCACTTTCTCAAGATCGTTGAACTTATCCATTAAGTAAAAACACAGAGGAAGCGCGTGACCTTCGTTCATGTGGTAAATGTCGGTTTGCCGCTCAAGCACATCCAACAATTTGGCTCCGCCCACGCCCAACAAAATGGATTGGGCTATGCGTGTGGTTTCGTTTGGATCGTACAGCCGGTGGCTAATGGTTTGTGCAAGAAAGTCGTTTTCAGTAATATCTGTTGTAAGCAAAAACACAGGCGCGGTTTTAAAGACTTCAGGCCGTAGCAGCACTGCTTTTACATACACCCGAGCACCATGAATGGTGATCGGGAAAACAATTCCAGTATCTTCAAGAAACGAATAATCCTTATCGCGAAAAGTTACCTTCAGCGTTTGATCTTGGTTGCGCTCTTGATCGTAATAGCCTTTTTTCCACAAAATACCAATGCCTATCATATTTTGTTGGAGTTCGTAGGCACTGCGCATATGAGAACCGGCCAAGAAGCCCAAGCCACCACTGTAGATTTTCAGAGGCTGGTCTAATGCAAACTCCATCGAAAAATAAGCAACGGACTTACTGTATTTTTTATCAAACGAATAAGGGAAAAGTGTGGAAAGATTAAACATGGCCATATGATTAAAACAACGCAAGTGCGAACATAGTGAAATGGTAGCAAACAAGGTGGGTATGGCAACCCAAAACTCATATTTTGATTTTGCAATCGATTGAGTTTATGCAAATGAGGACATCAATCGTGTTGGTTACCGAACGAACATCTTTAGCAAACCATTTTCGTCATGCACTTCAATAGTATATGCCGTAGCATTCTTAACATTAAATAATTTTCCAAATTGGCCATTCACGCGGTAAGACTCACTAAAGAGTTCTCTTTTTTTATCGTCAAGCACTTTAATTACCAATTCACTCGCCCGCGAAGCAAAGGCGGTAACAGCAATTTTATTTTGATCAGGCACTTGCTCAAAACGAATCGTCTTTTCAGCAACAGGTTCACTGTATTCAATCATCTCAGTGCGAATGGTTGTACCATTATCCACCGTAACTGAGTAGCTGCCTTTTGGCAACTCAGATAAATTGTAGGGGCGCACAAAACCATCGGTGTTCTTAAATGATTCTTTGAAAACAATCTCACCTTCGGCATTGGCGATGCGCACCTGAACGGTTGATTTTTCCAATGCCTGGTACATCACTTTAAATACAGACTCCTTCGTCTTCACCACTGCCACATCCGAACCGGTAGTTCGCTTGGCAAAGACAAATGTTGTCACTCCCAACAACACTGCTGCAACTAAAATTTTTTTGGTCATGGATATCTTTTGATGTAGAGACGGCAGCGCCAGTCTTTAATTTGCAGTGCGTATGTTAAAAAATTATGAAAAGATGTTAATTCTCGGTTTTGAACACTGATCGTTCAAGCGCGAACAGTAGGTCTGTTGGCAAACAAACCATCAATTGAGATGAAAAACATCCCTTGATTTTTCTGTCTTTTCTAGAATTTGCAGATGATAATGAAGCTGATTGGATAAAAATGTTTCTTTTTTCTCTGTGGCCAGATTTGCGAATTTTAATTTCATCTCCAAGTCCATGTTCAACTCGTTGGCGATATGAAAAGCCGAAACCTTTTTTGGTTGAGCCGAAACATTCATCAACTGCATGTATTGTTGGTAACGTTCCACCAATGCCGGTGCAACGGGTGTGATGGTATCCACCTCCATCAAATGAACATCGGCACCAGGATACAACTTATCGCGGTAGGTTCGGTACAATGTTTTTAACTGCAACAAATCATGACACTTCACAACAATATCCGACTCACCACCAGAGTAGCGTTTGAGAACGCTCTCCAACTTGACGAGCGAACCAAGCTTATTGGTGTTCGAAACGTGATTGAAATAAATTCCAAATGAGATATCACGCGTTTCGGCATCTTGCAACAGCTGTCGATAGCGGGGCTCAAAAATGTGGAGAGGCACCAATTCTCCCGGCAAGGGAAAAATGGAAAGCGGAAACATCGGGATCAGCACCAAATCAGTCATTGGGTTTACAACACCAAATGAACGAAAAGGTTACTGCTTTCTCGGTCTTTTTTAAGACCTTTTTAACGTAAAAACCGTGATTTCGGGGGGCATTCCAAACCGGCCAGGGTAACCAATGTAGCCAAATCCACGGTTTACGTACAAGTATTGGTTGCCTTCCTGGTAAAAACCGCCCCATTGTTTGTACACATGCTGCACGGGCGTCCATTGAAAGTCGCCTATGTTCACACCAAACTGAGCACCGTGGGTGTGGCCTGCAAACATCACGTCTATATTGGGGTGCTGAGGACGAACTTGCGCATCCCAGTGAGTGGGATCGTGCGAAAGCAACAATTTTACTGTAGCCTCTTCGCTGCCGCGATATGCTTTCTCCAAATCGCCATGCTTAGAGAACCGCGTGCCCCAGTTCTCGACACCAATAATGGCTAGCTTCTCCCCTGCTTGTGTAATGATGCGGTTTTCATTCAGCAGTAAGTCATAGCCCAACAAGCGATGTGCGTGAATTAAATCTTGAAAGTTCTGCTGTTTCTCTTGTTTTGTATTCCAAGGTTTATAGTCACCATAATCGTGATTGCCTGTAATGGAGAAGACACCCAAAGGCGCTCGCACTTTATCAAAAACATCAATGAACTGGTTTACCTCTTTCGATTCATTATTGACGAGGTCGCCCGTGAAAAAAATCAAATCCGGTTTCCCTTGAAGCAACATCTCTATCCCACCCTTCACTGCCGTTTTATTCCAAAAGCTTCCAGAGTGGATATCTGAAATCTGGCCAATGGTGATGCCGTCAAAAGACTTGGGTAGATGAGGCAACTTGATAGTCACCTTTCTGATGCGATAATCATGTGCGCCCGAAACAATGCCCCAGGTAAAAGCTGTGAATGGAACCGCGGCAGCCACCATAGCGGTGCGTGAAAGAAATTCAGAACGACTAATGGCCTCACCCGGAAGCGACTCAGCTTTCTTTTGAAAAAGCGAAATGATCCATCTTATCCCGCGCTGTGCATCATCTACCAACAAAAACACAATGCCCACCAGTTTCGGGAAATAAGCAGCAACAATGCCGGTTAGCATCCAATTTCGAAAGTTTGCACTGTAGCGATAGGGATCACCAAAGCCCCACCAGAGCAACGCCACAAAAGTGAAAATAGTCGGAATCCAAAATGCGGACCGCGCGGTAGCTCTCCACAGCGCAGACCAATTTTTGCTCACCGTTACCACACCTTGAAAAAAGTAGTAGTCAATGATCAGAAATATTACTCCAAAAAATAAAAGTGTCATAAGTCGATTACGCATAAAATAAAAAAGCCGTCTCCTTGCTGAGACGGCCTCCCAATGGATTTATTTTAATTGGGCTGAGATTCTGTTTGCAAGTTGATTCCAGTCTTACGCCTCAGCCAAAACATTCCCTTCTCGGTCAATAAGTACATCACAGGCACAACAACCAACGTCAAGAATGTTGCGAACGTCAATCCAAAAATAATCGTCCATGACAATGGCGCCCAAAACATCACGCTATCGCCACCGATATAGAAATCGGGATCATAAACGTTGAAGAACTTGATGAAATCAATATTGATACCAATGGCCAAGGGTATTAGTCCCAATACTGTTGTAATCGCAGTTAACAACACTGGTCGCAAGCGAGTTTTGCCTGCTTCCGCGATGGATGAAATCACTTCATCGATGGTCAGGTCTTTTCC
>JBJTHA010000171.1:0-3497 GCA_046094265.1 Cytophagales bacterium | reverse complement strand
CCACGGCCGGATTCCACCAAGGATCCAGAATAAACACATAATCTGCTTCGGTCAAATTCAAACCTAAACCGCCCGCCTTGATGGAAATCAAGAATACTTTTAGGTCTGGGTCTTTATTGAATTTTTCTACTTGCTCTTTGCGGTCGGTGCTGGAGCCATCTAAGTAAGCGAAGGGCACTTTGCGCAACTTGAGCATTTCTTTCACGATCTCCAAGTGTTTCACAAATTGACTAAACACCAAAAGCTTGTGCCCCTCCAGCATGGCGTTTTCAATCATATGTGAAATGTCATCCAACTTGCCAGAGCTACCGGTGTAGTGCGTATCCACCATCTTGGGGTGATTGGAAATCTGGCGAAGTCTGGTGAGACCCTCCAAAATTGTTATGCGAGAGTTGTTGATACCTTCTTTATCGATAAGGTCCAAAATCTTGTGACGATAATACGATTTAGCTTCTTCGTATCTCTCTTCCTGCTCGGCACTCATGTTGGTATAATAAATGTTCTCTATCTTTTCGGGCAAATCCTTTGCTACCTGCGATTTTAGCCTGCGTAACATAAACGGGCGAATGATGGCGTTGAGTTTTTTCGTCTTAGCTTCGTCTGCTTTCTTCTCAATAGCCTCTTGGTACTCCTTCTTGAAAAACGATTGGCTCCCCAATAAGCCTGGGTTGATAAACGTTATCTGCGACCATAAATCCATGGTGGTATTTTCAAGTGGAGTGCCTGTTAGTGTGAGCTTAAAGCGAGAACAGAGTTGCATGACTGCCTTGGCAATGTTGGCCGTTGGATTTTTGATCACCTGCGATTCATCTAAGATAATGTAGTTGAAAACAAACTTCTGTAGTTCATCTATATCTAACCGAGTAATGCCATAAGAGGTCAACACCAGATCGTACTTAGCAAAACGGCTCACATCTTTATTCCGCAGCGTACCCGTATAGGTCAATATCTTTATCTCGGGTGTAAACTTGGCCGCCTCCTTCTCCCAATTGTAGATTAGCGAAGTTGGCATTACCAATAGCGATGTGCCCGCATGGCCCTTGTCTTTTTCGGATTGTAACAACGCCAAAGTTTGCACTGTTTTACCCAAACCCATGTCATCGGCCAGGCAACCGCCCAAATGAAACTCATTCAAAAACCGCAGCCAGTTGTAACCTGCCTTCTGGTAAGGGCGCAGCTCGCCTTGAAACCCGGCAGGCATGGGGTAGTCTTTTATTCCGGTAAACGACTGCAGGTTGCGCAAGCGCTCGCTCATGTGCACCTTCGCCAAGTTGCCTTCTTCAAGTTCAGTCACCAGGTTGATGTGGTGCTTTTTCAGTACAGGCTTTTCATGATCTCCTTGGGTTTCGCTGAGCGCGAAGAGATCACCGTACTTAATCAACCATGCTTCTGGAATGATAGCAATTTCACCATTGGGCAGCTTAAACTCTACTTTCTTTTTGATAATGAGTTTACGAAGCTCTTTGAATGAAATTTCATATTCACCGAATCTGATTTTGGCATGTATGTCAAACCAGTCAATGTTTTCTTTTACCTCCAACTCGATCACCGCCTTGCCCACAAAATATTTCTTGTCGCGGTTTTCAGGTTGGCTTACTTCAAAACCAAAGTTGAGCAAGTTCACGCGGTTTTCGTTGATCCAGCTAAACGCTTGCGCCTTGTCGATGGCACAGCGAAATCCCAGTAAGGGCAGACCCAACTTAATAAGTGTCTGCGCTGATTTTTTCTCAAGTTCAATGTCACGCTTAATGCGGTGAAACACATATTGGTCGTTGTCTCTCTTTTCGAGCGTGACATTTACATTGCCAAATGCATCGCCTCTGAATTTGTATTTCCCATATCGGAACGACAAATCAAAAACGATCTTACCCGCTTCATCATCGGCTGGTGCATCTTCGTTGCTGGCATCAAAAAGCGAGGGAGCCGATTTTTCGTTGGCTGGCGGCAGTTCGGATATCGTGAGCAACGGGTGCGGATCGTATTCGTGCTTGCTGATTTGAAATCCAAATGCTTCGATGTCGTCAAACGAAGCAATGAGTGGTGCTACGAACCGGTTGTAGTAGGTTTCCTCCAAATTTTTTGGAATCACCACGTTCTTCTTGTTCAAAAAAGGCTGCAGCTTTTTGCCATCCACATACTTTTCAAAGCCGTAGAGCTTACCGTTGAAAACCATCCATGCAGGCTGTTTACAAATGAGGTAAGCATTGGGGCTGGGTATCTCCACCTTCTTACCATTGTGCATAATGGTGGGGTAGTAATTCGTATTTTCAGGTGTACGCTCAAAATGAAAAAGAATGGTAGCGCGTTTTTCTTGCACCTCTACTTTGCGCCATGTAGGTTCGCCATCGTTGCCCATTTCAAAGAGCATCTTCCCCTTCATTTTCTCTAGCACCGAAGCTCTACGTTTTTCCATATAGGCTTCAATCTGGTCTTGAAGCATTGAATCACCTTTCTCTTTATGGAACACTTTGCTGAAGAATTCATCTGGCTTGAGCAACTTTTTTGAAAAATGCTTCAGCACGGCATCTTGGCTCATGCTGTCCATCAATTCAATTAGCTCGAAATCGCGGTGGTCGAGTCCTTTCGAAAACTCGCGCGCATTTTTTTTCGAGATGTTTTGGTGCTGAAACGTAAGATTACCCCGCTCATCCAAATGCACGATAAATGATTCAAACACGTAGCCCAAGTACTCGTGCTGGTACAGTGAGTAAACTACTTGAAAGGGTTGGGCAGCAGAAACCTTCATAAACTATTTACTGTCGGGCTTTTTCTTTCCATACACCAAGCCTAAAGTAAGTTAGCAAACCAATTTTGGTGATTTTCAGAAAAAGCCGAATTGCAAATTAGAAATTTTCTGCTAAATATTCTCGCAATTTGCCAGGTGTATCATACACCTTCATTACATGAACCAGACGGCCGACTTACAGTTGATCTGAAGAAAAGGATTTGGCAGCAAGTTGAGCGGGGTAAAACGAAATAACAAATGTAATGGCAACCATAACCAAACTTGTCATAGCAAAATCTGTGACTTTCAATTTAACGGGGTACGCGTTAACGATGGCATTGTCCATCCCCATGCCCACTAGGCCAAACGCATCTTGCAGCCAGCAAACGCCACCCCCAAGTACCAACCCTGCTAGCGCACCCCAAAAGGCAATCAAGGCGCCTTCTGTTAAGAATATTTTTTTGATCAAACTGCCTTCTGCACCCACGGCCGAGAGTATGGCCATGTCTTTCTTTTTGTCGATAGCGAGCATCATCAAAGAAAAGAAAATGTTAATGGAAGCGATGAGTATCAACAATACCAGCGAAGTGAATACAAAAAGTTTCTCCATTTTTAAAAGCTTATAGAGGTCTTTATGCTGCTCCTCGTTGGTCAATACGTTGAAGGAATCTCCTAAAAGCAACTTCAACTGGTGCTGGACTTTTGTGGTATTCGCTCCCTTTACAGTCTTAATTTCTAAGGAAGTTCTTTTGTCACCGTAGTCCATCAATTC
>JBJTHA010000170.1:0-2547 GCA_046094265.1 Cytophagales bacterium | reverse complement strand
CATTGACGGCAACTGCGAGTTCTTCTTTGCCCATAGCATACTCTACCACTTCAAACAACATCACCCTCACGAATGGGTCAGTTGGCATCGTGGCTGCTGGGCGTGCCACCATTACTGCCTCTCAGTCGGGCAGCTCGAATTACAATGCTGCCGAGCCTGTGAGCCAAAGTTTTTGCCTCAACCCGGCCAAACCATCTATTGCCATCTCTAACTTAAATACCCCGAGCCCATTGTTGACATCCAGTGCCCAGGAGGGGAATCAATGGTACTTAGATAGGGTAGCGATAGCGGGTGCCACCAGTGCCACTTACACGGCAACGAAATCGGGGAGCTACCAAGTACGGGTAACGATAGATGGTTGCACAGGCGAATTTGCGGATGAACAACCAGTGGTGATAACCGGTGTAGAAACTACTCTGCATTTGGTAGAGGTGTACCCTAACCCCCGTTACTGGAGATCTGCTGTTCATTTCCTTTGGCGGGATGCGTGGGAAAAAACTGGTTACTATTTTTTCGCTGACGGGCAAAGCCTTGGTAGCTGGCAGTTCTGATTCAGGTTCAATCTCAATCGATGTGGGGCATTTGTCTGCCGGTACTTATTTCGTTAAGGTAATTATCGAAGGTTGCGCGAAAACGATCCGATTCCAAAAACTAGAAAGCAGATAACGATTTATCATTCAAGTAACATTATTTGAGAGCTTTGAAAAACCGGCTATAAAAATGGTTAATAGGTGTCAGGTTGTTAACTTTGGTCATGGAGCAAAAGAACAGACAACTCAGCTTGATGGACGCGGTTCTCAGTTACAGCCGCAGGAAAAAAACGAGCAAGGCAGTGGCCACACTTTCAGAGATAGACAAGATAGTCAACTGGCAGGCACTGGTCGGCCTTTTGAAAGAGCTCGATAAGACACAAGGCGGAAAAGGTGGTCGGCCACCGATCAGTTTCGAGATCAAACTCAAGATGCTGTTCCTCCAACACACCTTTAACCTGAGCGATGAGCAACTGGAGGATCAACTCATCGACAGGCTGAGTTTTCAACAATTCGTTGGGTTGGACTATGAAGAAGAAATCCCCGACTTCACCGCTTCTAACATTCGCAAACGATCGCTTACGAAAGATGGAAGGCCCCAAGGTGACTCGCCAAGAAAAGAAAACGAGATGATGACGGCAGAAGCAGTCGCCAATCATGTGTATCGCGCGTAGTAACGCGCAAGCGAGACGTGACGCTCACCCTCAAAGGGAAACTGGTGGTTTGGATCAACAAATGGTGGCCTAGCCTTGCGGACAAACTGGTATACAACGAGCTGGCGAAAGAACCGGATTCACCATTGAAATAAAAAATATATGTCAAAATTGGTCTTCTGCTTTTTCCTTTTTTGCACGGTGATGTTCGAGTTATCTGCTCAAAAGGAACATTTCCCAATGGACTGCACTCTGGAAGAATTGCGAATGCACAAATACACAGGGGATACAACCGCAAGTGCCGTTGTGTTGCGCGAGTTAGGCGAAGCCTACTTTAGCAATTTCGATAACAATGATCTGGTTTTTGAGTACCATGTAAAAATCAAAATTCTATCAAAGGAAGGATTAAAGCATTCAAATTTTGAAATTCCACTTTATAAACGAGACGGCCGCACCGAAAAATGGATTCGAATTGAGGGTCGCACCTACAATCTGAACAACCAATCGCTGACATACGAAAAATTTGATCCCAAAAGTGTATTCAAGCAAACTGTTTCAGAATATGTTGACTTGATAAAGTTCACTTTACCAGCTGTTCGTGTCGGAAGTGTAATCGATGTAAAATACGTAATTGAATCGCCTTTTATTTTCAATTTCAAGGAATGGGATTTTCAAAGTGAGCTACCAAAAGTTCAATCGGAGTTTTGGGCAAAAATTCCTGCTAACTATAATTATAATATCGCTCTTCGGGGATACATGACGCTGACTGAAAAAGAAGGTACTTTAATCAAAGATTGTTTCAGCCCTGGTGGGGGAGTATCTGCGGATTGTTCATTTTATAAATTTAAGATGAACAACATTCCTGCATTCAAAGAGGAGGATTTTATTACTTCCAAAGAAAATTTGCTTTCACGAATGAGTTTTGAATTGATCGAAATAAAAGACTTTAATGGAAGGACATTTAGATATACTAAAGAGTGGAAAGATGTAGAAGCCGAGTTGAGAACGCACGAAGATTTTGGATTACAAATAAAAAAAGCGAAAAATCTTTTTGATGACAAACTACCCGAAATCTTAAAGGGAAAGCTAGATCAAAAAGCGCGAGCGCAAGCAATTTATGATTTTGTTGCAAATCTTTTCCAATGGAATTCTTCGTATGGAAAATATGCAGAGAAAGGTATTCGCAAGGCATACGAAACAAAAACTGGAAATATTGCCGACATTAACCTTACCCTAATTGCTATACTGCAAGAGGCTGGATTTGACGCCAGTCCGGTATTACTATCAACGAGAGATCACGGATTTCCCATAAAACTATACCCCGTGCTTAGTAGCTTCAATTATGTCGTGGCACATGTTACAAT
>JBJTHA010000169.1:0-5610 GCA_046094265.1 Cytophagales bacterium | reverse complement strand
GCCGCTGGCTTGCTTTGGATTTTGGATGTGGGTAATAACACCGCCATGGAACCTTACCGCGCATTTATTGCCGATAAATTAAATGATGACCAACGAGCCGCGAGCGGACGCACAAACTCAATTGTATGATTTATGAAATTTTTGCTACTGAAAAATCAGACCACTCGCTTGCAGTTCAGAAAAATTTCATTCACCGATTTTGATGCCTGGCTCAAATTCTTTGCACATCCTGAAACGTCAAAGCATTGGGTTGAAGAAAAAGAGTCACCACGTGTGGCATGCGAAAAATGGTATGCCCGGCAATTTGAGCGCTACAGTAATGGGCTAGGCGGCATGAATGCACTCATCGAGAAATCCACCGGTAAATTGGTGGGGCATGCGGGTTTGTTGTTACAACACGTGGATGGAATCACTGAACTTGAAGTTGGTTACTCTCTGCTTCCAGAGTTTTGGGGCAACGGCTATGCAATAGAAGCAGCACAAAAGTGCAAACAAGTGGCATTTCAAAATCGGTATGCACCTTCTCTCATTTCCATTATCAGCCTCACCAACACTCCATCACAAAAGGTGGCCTGTAAAAACGGCATGTACATCGAAAAACAAACTGTTTACAAGTCTAACACTGTCTATATCTTCAGAATCACGCATGCAGAATACGATTTGCAAACGTTGGCATGAAAATTTGATCTCCCTGGAGATCAAACGGTGCTTTGTTGCGCGGCAAAAGGCATACCTTAGCAAACTAAAAAGCTATGCATCCCTCTCGCGTTGCAGTCAAACTTATTTTCTTTATCAATGGTTTCGTTCATGCCAGTATAGCTGCGCGCTTTGTGCGCATGCAAGAAATTTATTCCATCGATAAAGGCACATTGGGCTTCGTACTGCTTTCTCAATCCATTGGAGCTTTTTTAGCCATGCCTTTTACGGGGTGGCTCATCATGCGCAATGGCAGCAGACGAATCACCATCTTTTCAGTTTTTTTGTACTGCGTATTTGTGCCTTTAGTTCCGGCATTGCCAAATGTGGTTGCCTTGGTAGGCTTGTTTTTTGTAATGGGCCTTACGGCTGGCATGCTCGATGTTTCCATGAACTCGCAAGCAGTGATGGTAGAGCAAAATCTTGGCAAACCCATCATGACTTCGTTTCATGCCATTTTCAGCATTGGCATGGTAGCAGGGGCATTGTTTGGAACTCTATTTATTAATCTCGGTGTTAACCTATTTGTTCATCTGCTGGTGGTAACACTTTTGGCATTAGCTGGCGCGGCTTGGGCGCGCTACAATCTGATTCATGATAAACCAAAAGAGAAAGTACGTGGTGAACCAGCTTTTCGTTTGCCGAATGCTGCCATGGTGAGCATTGGTGTAATTGCGTTTTGCAGCATGTTGGGTGAAGGTGCGATGGCCGATTGGAGTAGCGTATACATGAAGTCGATTGCCACAGACGAAGCGCTCACCACAATGGGTTTGTTTGGATTTGCTATTGCAATGACGCTCGGTCGTTTTTTTGGCGATGGCGCGCGGTTGAAATTTGGAGACAGGAAATTGATGGTATGGTGCGGGGTAACTGCTTTATTGGGCATGGTTGTGATGCTTTCGTTAGAGAATGCATACTTGGCAATTGCAGGATTCTTTTTGGTAGGCATTGGTTTGTCTGCCATTGTGCCGATTGCTTACAGCATTGCGGGCAACACTACGGATTTGCCGCCCGGTGTTGGGCTTGCGATGGTAACAACGGTGGGTTACTCGGGATTTTTGTTTGGGCCACCCATTATCGGGTTGTTGGCTGATTGGCAAACATTGCGTGTGGCGCTTAGTTTCGTTGGCGTGCTCTTTTTGGTGATGACTGTGTTGAGTGCAAGGTACCAGACGAAGTAGTTCAATCCTATTTAAGTTCTGCGAATTTCACCCCGCAACTCCGTGTTCTCGTTCACATACAACACAGATAATGCATCCACAATTTGAAAAGTACCCCTTCACTGCCGATTTGAATTTCTCAATTATCTTTGGGTATGGACATCAAACAAATTGATCGTGGTTCTAAAGGTGCATTTGTGATCGAAGTAGACAACGAGCACTTGGCGGAGATGACCTATTCGAAAGCGGGTGATAAACTCATCATCATCGACCACACAGATGTGTCGGATAAATTGAGAGGCCAAGGCGCTGGCAAGCAACTGGTGATGAAAGCAGTTGAGTATGCGCGTGCAAATGATATCAAAATTTTGCCGTTGTGCCCATTTGCTCATTCTGTGTTCGATAAAACCCCTGAAATAGCAGACGTCTTAAACTGAAGTCTCGGTGCCTATTATCAGCCAATCTTCGTACCACCACCCAAGCTATTTATTCAATGGTCACGTGCAAACCATCGTGCCCAGCATGTTTAGAAAAATTGAAGGCATTCGCTATCAGCGTGAGCGGCTAGAACTCGCAGACGGTGACTTCTTAGATCTCGATTGGCTAAAACAAAAGGCTCAAAAACTTGTAATTATTTCTCACGGGTTGGAGGGGAACAGCGAGCGGCATTATGTAATGGGAATGGCGAAGTATTTTTCAGTCCGTGGCTGGGATGCGCTGGCGTGGAACTGTCGCGGTTGTAGTGGCGAGATGAATCGTCTGCCGAAGTTTTATCACCACGGTGCAACTGAAGATTTGAAAGCAGTTGTGGAACATGCGGTTTCAACCGGGGCATATTCGCAAGTGGCATTGGTGGGAATCAGCATGGGCGGCAGCCTAACCTTAAAGTATTTTGGTGAATCAGGCGATGCGTTATTGAAAAATGTGAAGTGCGCATCCGTTTTTTCGGTGCCTTGTCATTTGGGCGATAGTGCAAAGGAGTTGGATAAACCCAACAAGCGGTTTTACTTGAATCGCTTCCTGAAAAAGTTAAGCAAGAAGATCGAGGCGAAATCAAAAATCTTTCCAAATGAAATTAGCCACATTGGTTTTGAGAGGATAAAAACCTTTCGTGAGTTTGATACGCGGTACACCGCGCCATTGCATGGGTTTAAAGATGCAGACGATTTTTACACACGCGCATCGTCAGGGGCTTATATCGCCTCTATCGCTAAACCAGTTTTAATAGTTAACGCACTCAACGACCCATTTTTACCGCAGACTTGTTTTCCTTTTGATGTCGCCCGTACGCATGCATCGGTTTGGTTAGAAACTCCGGCAACGGGAGGTCATGTCGGTTTTTCATTAAAAGGAAAACAGGAAAATTGGATGGAAGTGAGGGCATTTGAGTTTATTCAACAATACATTCAATGAAAGCGCTGCTCGTGCTGCTGGGTTTTGCTTTTCTAATGAGTTGCTCATCGCGCCCCGGTGAAGTAACAAATGCCATCGATTCTCTCTGGCATGCGCCTGACACGGCTACGATGCCCAATGCGCAAGTTCGCTATGGTCGTAAATTGATTGTCAATACCAGTTATTACCTTGGGCCGAAGGGAAGTGTGGCGGCAGTCTCCAATGGAATGAATTGCCAGAATTGTCATCGTGATGCGGGGACAAAACCATTTGGAAATAATTTTGGATCGGTGGCTTCGCTTTATCCAAAATTCAGAGCGCGTTCAGGCGGATTGGAGAGTGTAGAAAAAAGAATCAATGACTGCATTCAACGCAGTCTTAACGGTCAGCATATGGATTCGCTCTCGAACGAAATGCGCGCCATGGTGGCTTATGTTTTGTGGTTGGGAAAAGATGTACCAAAGGGCAAGAAGGCAGCAGGCTCAGGATTAAAAGACATCGCATTTTTAAATCGACCAGCCGACACATTGAAAGGAAAAATCATTTACGAAAAGCAATGCCGCGTGTGTCATCAAAAAAATGGCGGGGGTATGCCATTGGGCAGCGGCAAAGGATTCGCGTTTCCTCCGCTTTGGGGAGAAAATAGTTTTAACACAGGAGCAGGACTTTTTCGGATTTCTAATTTTGCAAAATACGTGTATGCCAACATGCCCCAAGGTACCACGTACTTACAACCCATACTGACGGAGGAAGAAGCGTGGGATGTGGCCGCCTATGTCATAGCGCAGGCACGGCCGCGAAAAGATTTCAAAGGTGATTGGCCCAAACTAGAAACAAAACCTTTCGACCATCCGTTTGGGCCCTACGCTGATTCGTTGAGCGAAGTGCAGCATAAGTATGGGCCGTGGCCAAAAAAGCAGAAGTAGTTTATCTGCCAACAAATACTCCCGGATAATTTGGAACTGCTTTCTTTTGCTGGTAAACTAGTTTTCCATTCACCCACACCATTTCAATTCCATCAGAGATAGCCTTTGGGTTATTGATTGATGCGTTGTCGTTTACTGTAGCAGGGTTGAACAGCACCAAATCTGCGAAGTTACCGGGTGCAATAATACCTCGGTTTTTGATCCCTAATTGCTCGGCTGCTTGCCCCGACATTTTTCGTATAGCCGTTTCTAAGGGCATCAATTGTTGTTCGCGAACATACCTGCCCAAGAATCGAGTAAATGCTCCGTGTCCGCGCGGGTGACCATCAATGGTACCATCTGAACAAACAACTGAATAATCCCATTTTAAAAAATTTTTGATGTCTACCTCGCTCATCGAGGTCGCCACAATAGATGCCCGCATGCCTGGGGCAGAACTTTCTCGAATGATGCGCAGGAGCCCGTTGGCCGCACTTTCATTGTTTAACCTCGCAATTTCGCTTACTGTTTTTCCTTCATAGCTTTTATTGGGCGGATAGTCACTCATCACAGATGCAGCGGGGTCGAAAAGTTCTTGTGTAGCGAACTCAGCACTTTTTAGATTCTCAAAATCTTTTTTCGGAAAGAGTACGCGCGGTGTTGAACTCCACATGCTGTAGGGATAAACATCTGCTGTAATGTTTATGCCCTCTGCGCGTGCACGCTGCAGGCTGGCAATATAGTCTCGGCTGTTACCCCATTTGCTGCGCATGGCAATTTTGAAATGAGATATTTGAACAGGCACTTTCGCCTCACGCCCAATACCAATAATTTCTTCCAATGCCTCTTCAATATTTATATCTTCACTGCGGATGTGACTAATGTATCGACCGCCTTTTTGAGATGCAGTTTTCGCCAGTTCTATCACTTCATCTCGGTTGGAGTAGAATGCAGATTCATACTCTAACCCAGTAGCTAAGCCCAGTGAACCTTTATCAAGTTCTTTTGCCAATAAATTTTTCATCGAATCAATCTCCATTTTTTTTGCGATACGGAAAAGATTTTGCTTCATTACTTCTCTTCGCAGTGAGGAGTGACCCGTATAAGTAGCGATGTTGATACTAATGGGTGTTTTCTTGATGGCCGCTTTGATCGAATCAATTGGTTCTGATCCACCGTCTTGCCCAACAACAATGGTGGTGATACCCTGATTGGTTGCCGCAATCAGATGAGGATTTTCTTTCATGCCCCAATCATGATGGCTGTGGCTATCAATAAAGCCGGGAGATAGTACCAATCCTTTTCCATCAATTACCTCTTCGTTTTGGTAGCGGGTGAGTTGACCGACACTGCGGATCCGATTATTTAGAATTCTCACATTTGCAGGGTAGGCGGGTAAACCCGTTCCATCAATCAATGACACGTTGCTAATCAAAAAAGTAGTTGGAACATCAAAC
>JBJTHA010000168.1:0-6138 GCA_046094265.1 Cytophagales bacterium | reverse complement strand
CCATTGATCCATCATACTCCTCACGGTTCAATACTTTTATTTTCTTACCTGGGTGTGCCCCTATCTTATCCAAAAGCTTTAGCAATTGTGAGTCGGAGTCTTTCACAGCCACAATCGCCAATTCAATACCTGGCTTTGCAAAGCACACCGCCATTTGTGTGGTACTCTTAAACTTACCGTTACGGTCGGGGATGGGGTCTCCATGTGGATCTACTTTCGGAAAACCCAAAAACTCCTCCAATTTGTCAATCAATCGATGCGATTGAATGTGTTCCAATTGTTCGGCCACTTCGTGTACTTCATCCCATGCGAAATCCAAATTTTGTACTAAAAAAGTTTCCCAAAGTCGGTGTTTGCGAATGACCCCCAACGCTACTGTTTTGCCTTTAGCGGTGATGTTGACACCATGGTATTTTTCGTACTTGATATAGTCTTTAACAGATAGTTTTTTGATCATATCTGTTACCGAGGCAGCCTTTGTGTGGAGTGATTCGGCAATGGCGTTGGTGGTGACCGATTCAGCCCCCGCATTGGATAAGTGGTAAATCGACTTGAGATAATTTTCTTCTGTTAGACTAATCATCGCGTAAAGATACATTTTTTAGACTACCCTAAAAAATTATTTAAGAACAATATAATCTCACCACGCGTAGCAATGCGTCTTCTTCGGATGCCCAATCAAGCCTATGCAATGATTCACTTTTAGAAATCGCGTAAAACGAACTTGATCGAATTTGGCTCAATAAACGAATTGGGTCGTAGTTATTGAAGTCTAAAACAATACCTCCACCGAACTGGTTGAGCAGTGTCGTCCACTCGATATTGTTTTGCAGCAAGATGGGCAGTTGGCAGGCCAGGTACTCAAACAACTTGGTGGGCATCTTATGTTGAAGGTAAGGTCGTATCGGATAGCTAATTATGCCAAAGTTAGCCGTAGAGATGGCTTCAAAAATTTCGCGATGTGGTACTAGGTTTTCACCTCCTTTTAAGGTTATGAAAGTGCAACCTTGGATAGCGGACTGAATGCGTTGCAAAGTAGAACGCTGGGCGCAAAAACCCAGCAACTCCAACTCAGTTATGGTGTCGATAGCATGCAGTTTTTTGGCGAGTTCAATTGCCTGAAACACGCCTGTGTTTTCAGCGAGTGTCCCGGTGAAAATTAACTTCCGCTTGCTGGGGGTGGGTAACCGCCTGAAACCCCGAGGCAGTGCCACTTTGTTTTCGACTACCGAATATTTTTTTCCTATAAAACCCAATTCATTCTCGTAGCTTTTTTCGGCCAGCAAGAAATGATGGAACCAGTGAGAAGCACACCGTTCTTTCAACTTCACCCAGGCCGCCAGCGGTAGGCGAATCACTCGTGGAAACGCTTCGGTGCTGAGGATGTTTTGGGCATAGTTTTCTTGAATATCGTATAGAATCTTTGCGCCAAATAAAATTCTGTATAGAATTGCAACTATCAGTAATTCATGGGTATTAACTATCAATAATTCAGGTTTTACTTGATATATTTTACGACCCACAACCAAGGGAGTAAACCACCTTGCAAAGCTTATACGATGAATCTTTGCCAGTTGCAAAAAATGGATAGAAGGATTTGTTGAAGTGGCATTTTGGCTGGGCTGCCCAATGAGGAATACCTCAAAATTTTGATTGACCAGCGTTTGTGCCATCTTTTCAAAAGCGCGCGTATCATCTACTGGTTTTAGCACCGATGCGATGACTATTCTACGTTTTTTCATTTCTTGCGGCAAAATTTTTAAAAGCACCACTTAAAAATAACGCATAAAATGCAACTACAAGAATTGATTGAAAAAGCTTGGGAAAATCGAGAGATCTTAAAAGAAGGATCCGTCCAAGATGCCATTCGCCAGGTGGTGGAAAAGCTGGATAAAGGTGAAATTCGCGTGGCGCAACCTCAAGGTGAAAATTGGGTCGTAAATGAATGGGTGAAGAAAGCCGTGATTCTGTATTTCCCAATTCAACAGATGCAAACTTTGGAGGTTGGTCCATTCGAGTTTTATGATAAGATCGCCTTAAAGAAAAACTACCGAGAATTAGGTGTGAGGGTAGTACCTCATGCAATTGCAAGGTACGGTTCATATCTTGCCAAAGGTGTAATAATGATGCCAAGCTATGTCAACATAGGTGCCTACGTAGACGAGGGTGCTATGGTTGACACCTGGGCAACCGTTGGCAGTTGTGCACAGGTTGGTAAAAATGTCCATTTAAGTGGAGGCGTGGGTATTGGCGGAGTGCTGGAACCAGTGCAATCCGCGCCTGTGATTATCGAAGACAATGCTTTTATAGGGTCTCGTTGTATTATTGTAGAGGGCGTTAGGGTTGGCAAAGAGGCGGTGTTAGGTGCCAATGTGGTACTTACGGCTACTTCCAAGATAATTAACGTAACGGGCTCTTCTCCGGTTGAGCATAAAGGTTATATACCCCCTCGGTCGGTGGTTGTTCCGGGCACTATTCCTAAAAAGTTTGCAGCGGGAGAATACCAAGTTCCGTGTGCATTGATCATCGGACAGCGCAAGGAAAGCACAGATAAAAAAACAACTTTGAACGATGCTTTGAGGGAAAATGGCGTTTCTGTGTAAGAATGTTGTCGGCTATACTTGGCATACGCTTTGATTATGCATTTCTACCTCATTAACTTTGTATATGCGTTTCTTCATCTGGATTATCGGGTTTCTCACAGCAGTTTTGTTGTTCGGGTTTGTTGCTGATGATGGCGTCAGTCGGGTAACTACCCGAAAAAGTACCATTTCTACCGGTGAACGATTAGAATACCGTATGTACATGGGTTTTTTCACCGTTGCAAAGGGAACAACCACAGTTGATAAGGCTTATCACGCCAGAAATACCAAAGGTTGCTACAAAGTAGACGCTTACATGGAGACGTTGGGTATCGCAACGTGGATTTCAAAAGTGCATGACAATTGGGGTGCCTACATTGATACTGCGGAGTTGATCACGCATGAGTCTTACAGAAACCTAAAAGAGGGTAGTTATCGGTTGAACGAACTCATTAAATATGATCACGAAAAACATTTGGCCGCAGTGCAAGTGGCTGACAAAAAAACCGGAATTTACGGAGAGCCAAAAGTTTACACTACACCGGATCAAGTGCGGGATGTGGTGGCCGGATTTATGTATCTGCGGGTAATTGATTTTGCAAAGTTCAAGGTAAAGGACACAATTACCGTATCTGGTTTTTTCGAAGATAAGGCGTATCAATTCAAGATTATTTACCTAGGCAAAGAAGCGATTAAAACAGATATGGGTAAAATACCCTGCCATAAGTTAGTACCCATTATGCCCGACAACCAACTGTTTAGGGGCGAAAATTCGGTGACGGCTTGGATATCCGCTGATCGCAATCAAATTCCCGTGAAAGTAGATGCCAAAATGTTCATTGGCCATGCGGGCACCGAGTTGGTGGGCTTTCGAGGGTTAAAAAACCAATTGAAGATTACTCCGTAACAGTGTCCACTTGCAAAAGCCGAGAAAAAGTTTCGATGCTAACTGGCTTTACTACAAACTCTCGCACGTCTTGATATGCCTTAGCACGATTTATATCTCGCTGATCGATGGACGAACTCACCATATAGATATTAATCTTTTTGGCGAAATGGGGTTTCAGTTCCGCAAATTCTTCTAAAAACATCCAGCCATCTAAAAAGGGCATATTAATATCCAGAAATAGATGATGGGGCAGTTTACTCGCATCGCTGGCATGTTGCTTCAGATAGTCAATTGCGTTACCTCCATTTTCAAACTGCAGGATTTCACTTGCAAGTTTTGTAGACTGGATCAACCGCTTGGCGGTAAATTGAAAGATCGAGTCGTCATCTACCAAGGCCACGAGATTCATAAAACTTACGATTTACTAAGTAGAACAATAAAACTCGTTCCAATGTTTGGCTGGCTCTCTATTTGAATTTCGCCCCCCATCGCTTCGATTTGACTTTTGATCATAAACAGGCCAATACCTCGGCTCTCCGGATGTACATGAAAGGTCTTTCTGAGTTTGAAGACATGGTTGCCGTAGCGTTTCAAGTCTAACCCTAAGCCGTTATCAGTGATTTTAAGAAAAAGATTGCCATTATTTTCAAAAGTCTCAATCAATATTTCGGGTGTTCTTGCGGGATGCTTGTACTTGAGTGCGTTGCTCAACAGATTCATGATAATACTCTCCAGATAGATGTTTGGGTACTGCACAGTGCGTACAAAAAAACTAGTTTTTATTTCTGCGCGCGTCTCGGCTATTGGTGCACTTAGTTGCTGGATAACCGACTGCAACACCTCTGAAAACGCCAGTTGTTGCCGCTCTATTTCCTTGGCCTGTTTGATTTTGAGTACCTCATTCAGTTCTTTTAAGTTAGTTAAAATCTTCGTGCCAGATTCCCGTAGCATCCACAGCAGCTTTGATTTTTCAGGTTCATCGTCTGCTTTCTCATAGAAGTCTAGCAGGCTCAAAATATTGCTAACGGGTGAGCGCAGGTTATGTGATACAATTTGTGTGAACTCGTCCAGTTGTTCGTTCTTTTTTTTAGGTCTTCGGCAATCGTGGTTAAGCGTTTGTTTTGCTCTAAAATTTTCCACTCAAACTCTTTCCGCTCAGAAATATCCCTAAATTCTGTTACGCGTAAAGTTTCTCCTTTGTAGGGAATATTTTTTCCTTGTACTTCAATGCTGTAACGCGAGCCGTCTTTTCGCAATCCCATTACATCGTAGGGGATTTCGTACCCAGACTTGATATGGTCGATGACGAGTGCGCGATACTCCTGTGCGATCAAATTAAGGCCATTCATCCCGATCAGTTCCTCCAATGTGTAGCCAGTCATTACCGAAAGTCCTTTGTTTGCATCGATGATCGTGGCCATTTTATGAAGAGCAATGCCACCAAAGGAGGCTTCTTGTAAGGTTCTAAACCTGCTTTCGCTTTCTTTCAACTCGGTTTCAGCAATCTTTTCGCTGTTCACGTTCTGCATCACGCCTAACATCCTGTAAGCCTTGCCATGGCTATTGGCCATAAAGAAGCCGCGATCTCGCATATACATGTAACCGTGTGATTTAGTGTGAAAACGGTAGGTGATGTCGTATTCTGTCAAAGATTTCTCCGCGGCATCTAACAGCGCAAAAGCTTCTGGCCGATCACTGGGGTGAATGAGATTACCCCACTTTTCTACATTGTTGATTTCCGTTTGGCGGTAACCAATCTCTTTCAACACGTTTTCGCTCCAAATTATTTTGCCAGATGGCAAAAAGTAATCGTATACAATTTGCCCGGACGCGCGCGTCACTAGTTCGTACCGCGTTTGCCAATCCTGTTTTTCTAACTCCAAATGTTTTCGATCGGTAATGTCCATCACCGTGCCGATCATTTTTACAGGCTTGCCATCCGTCAGCAACACCTTTCCGGTGCCCTCTACATAGCGAATTTTGCCCGAAGGTAGAACTATGCGGTGTTGTACGAAATACTGGGTGAACTTGGAGATCGCTCGTTCAATCTCATTTTTTATCTGTTCCCGATCTTCCGGATAAATTAAATCCGTATACTGTTCAAACGTTAATTTTCGGTAGCTGTCGCTCACTCCAAAAATCTTTAGTATCTCGTCAGACCAGTAAATGTTGTTGGTGGCTATGTCCCATTCCCAAATGCCAACAGCAGATGCCTTAACTGCCAAATTCAGCCGTTCGTTGCTCTCGCGAAGCATCTCTGCAAATTCTTTTCGATTGGATACGTCTAAGGCAAACACCATCACTCCACTAATCTGGTCTTCAGCACTGCGCACAGGTTCATAATGATCTTCCCAAAACGCCCGCGCTCGGTCGGTATATCCATATTGCCCTATTCGAGTGAATATTTCGCCCGCCAAAGCCTTGTCGAAATTTAACTTTGCCTTCCAACGGTCGGGTTCGGGCAAAATACGTAGCATGTTCATCCCAACTGATATCTCCACGCCCCACTTCTGAGCCATCACGGCCTTGTGCATGGGGCTAAAGGAAGTGTAACAGTATTGGCAGTCCAGCGAAAAAAAGATAATACCTTTAGACTGGGCAATGAAGTTCGCGTTTTGTGCAGGCGGGTAGTCGTGCATACTAGAACCCATCTCAAAAATAGTAAAA
>JBJTHA010000167.1:0-4827 GCA_046094265.1 Cytophagales bacterium | reverse complement strand
TTTTGGCAAATGGCAAACCAAATGGGAAAGTCGTCTTCGGGCAATACCAACACAATTTTCATACTCGATGAGTATCGGATGAACGCTTCAATGGTGTGAAGCAATATTGGTTTTCCATTCAACTCAATAAACTGCTTTGGCAAAGCACTTTTAATGCGTGTCCCTTTTCCGCCCGCTACAATCAATGCTGTTTCTCTTGCCACGTTGTTCAAATCTGGGTTAAGGCTTACCTTTAGGTGATAGAATAATCAACAAATAAAAATTTTGGATACTAAGTATCGGTAATTTTTTTGTTCCTCTTCTAAGCGTTGTGTTACTTGGGTTCGCCCTTCGATGATTTATATACTGATCTACCCGATAGCAATTGGGCTGTTTCTGTTCTTCATCAAAGACGATACGCCTTAGCTTCTACAGAATCAGCATCGCATCGCCATAAGTCAAAAACTTATACTTTTCCTTTTTGGCGGTTTCATATGCTTTCATCACAAAGTCGTATCCGCCAAAGGCTGCGGCCATCATTAGAAGAGTAGATTCCGGTTGATGGAAATTGGTGATCAGCCCGTTGCAAATTTTGAACTCATAGGGTGGAAAAATAAATTTATCAGTCCAACCATCTTTTTCCTTAAGCCTGTTGTTGGCAGAGACCGCAGATTCTAAAGAACGCATGGTAGTGGTGCCAATCGCACACACCTTGTTTTTGTTGTCGAGTGCTTTGTTAACGATACCCACGGCCTCGGTACCCACGATGAAGTTCTCAGAATCCATCTTGTGTTTGGTAAGGTCCTCAACATCCACCGCCCGGAAAGTACCCAAGCCAATGTGCATGGTAATGTAAGCCATGTCCACACCCTTCAACTGTAAGCGCTTCACCAATTGCTTAGTAAAATGCATGCCAGCAGTGGGAGCAGAAACTGCTCCTTTATTTTTCGCGAAAATTGTTTGAAAACGTTCCTTGTCGGCCGGCTCTACTTTTCTTTTGATGTATTTGGGAAGCGGTGTCTCTCCGAGGGTTTCTACCACTTTGTCAAAAGCAGCGGAATCTCCATCGAATAAAAAGCGAATAGTTCTTCCGCGCGATGTGGTGTTGTCTATCACTTCAGCTACTAGGTCGCCATCGCCAAAATACAATTTGTTCCCTACACGTATTTTTCTGGCAGGGTCTACTAAAACGTCCCACAGATGCATTTCGGCATTCAGCTCGCGAAGAAGAAAAACTTCAATTTTCGCACCTGTCTTTTCTTTGCGCCCATACAATCGGGCGGGAAAAACCATGGTGTCGTTGGCTATCATTACATCGCCATCGCCAAAATAGTTTACAATGTCTTTGAACACTTTGTGTTCAATTTTTCCGGTGGCTCGGTGTAACACCATTAGCCTGGCTTCGTCTCTGTTTTCGGCTGGGTGGTTAGCAATTAAACTGTTGGGGAGGTCAAACTTGAATTCAGATAGTTTCATATAAGCTTACGGGCTTTTAATAACGCGTGCAGCGCTATCCATTATTTTTGAGGTTGCAAAAATAGGGATTTGTTTGGTTCTTGAAATAAAATTGAAAATAGTTAACCCGAAAAGCCACAAATTGCGTTAAAACGCCATGCTTACACTTCGCCTAATACTAGAAAGCCTCGGTTTTGCGTGGCGTGCCCTTAAGTCTAATCTGTTACGCACCATTCTTTCATTGTTGGGAGTAACGATCGGTATTTTTTCCATCATTGCGGTGCTCACGTTGGTTGATTCGCTGGAAAAGAACATTCGCGACAGCCTCAACTTCTTGGGCAGTAATGTAATTTACGTGAATAAGTGGCCCTTTACCGGTGGCAACAGCCGCGATTGGTGGAAGGACTATATCAAACGGCCGAACCCATCCTACAGCGAGTATCGGTTTCTCAAAGCTAATTTAAAGAATGGTCAAACGGTTTCGATTTATGCCATGAAGGGGGAAGTAACCGTAAAAAGTGAAACCAGTAGCATTAACAAGATTCGTTTGGCAGGTGCTTCGTTAGATTATGACCGTGTATTTGAAGTGAATGTCGCAACGGGCCGTTATCTTACATCTGATGAAGTTGAAGGAGGGCGAAACGTGGTGATACTTGGATTTGAAGTGGCCAAAGCACTCTTCCCTAAATTGGAAAATCCCGTAGGGCAGTCTGTAAAAGTTAAAAACTTAAAGTTTAATGTCGTTGGGGTAATCAAGAAAGAAGGGGAGAGTTTTTTAGGAAATACCAGCAACGACTACAGTTGTATTATTCCTTATGAAGCTTTTCGGAAGCTATACCAAACGGGCACTGGCAGATGGGATGAAAACGGGTCAAGCATTGGGCTTAAAGGATTTGACAACGATATTGGCCTGGTTGAATTAGAGAATGAAACGCGCGGAATGATGCGCGTTAAAAGAGGGCTCAAACCTTCACAAAAAGACAACTTCGAACTCAATCGCCCAGAGGCCATCGGCAAAGCAATCAGTGGTGTCTTTGATGTTTTGGGCACAGCTGGGTGGATTATTGGTGGATTTTCGATGCTCGTGGGTGGATTTGGCATTGCCAACATTATGTTTGTGTCTGTAAAAGAACGCACGAGCATCATAGGTTTGCAAAAATCACTGGGTGCAAAAAATTACTTCATCTTGTTTCAGTTTCTGTTCGAATCTATTTTCCTGAGTTTGATTGGGGGATTAGCGGGGCTATTTTTTGTTTGGCTTTTAACTCTTGCGCCTTTTGGAAGCCTGCAGGTGGTGCTTTCAGTAAAAAACATTGTGTTGGGCTTGGGAGTTTCTTCGGTAATTGGATTGGTAGCAGGCATTGTTCCTGCTGCTATGGCAGCGCGTTTAGATCCTGTGGCCGCCATTAGGGCGAACTAAGGTATTCCGTGTGGCTAGCGATAGAGACCAAAACTTTTTTAGGCCTTCTTTATTGTGAAAAAGAAAGTGCTTCCTTTACCGGGCTCACTTTCTAACCAAATTTTTCCTCAATTGCGCTCGACAAATTCTTTTGATAGGATGAGACCAAGCCCTGTACCCTTTTCGTTTGCAGTGCCGCGGGTGCTGTAACCGGTAGTCTTTTGAAAAAGTATTTTTTGGATATCCGGAGCGATGCCCACACCAAAGTCTTGAACTGAGATCGTATAAAAGCCTTCAATCTCTTTTGTAGATACAATAATATCACCTACTATTTCTGAAAACTTTATTGCATTGGTGATTAGGTTGCGAATAACCAAATTGATCATATTTCTGTCGCCCAGCGTTACCACTGAAGGATCAATCAAGTTCTTGATGGTTACTTTTTTCAGTTGCAACGATTCTAGCATCGAAAGATTGGTCGCCACCAAATCCTTCATATTGATTTTCTCCACCTGAATTTTCAACTTATCCATTTGTAATAGTGCCCAGTCCAGCAGATTATTGATCAGTCCGCGGGTATGGTTGAAACGAACTTGTAATTCTTTACTCAATTCTTTGAACTCGTCTTGCGTGATCTGTTCTTTGTTCATCAAATCCAACACGGCAGATAGAGCATTCATTGGTGACCTTAAATCATGTGAAACAATGGAGAAGAATTTATCTTTTACTTGGTTGAGTTGTTCTAATTCTACACTCCGTTTTTTTAGTTCTTCTTGGTGCTCAAGCAATAATTTGTTGATTTTGATTCTGCGCTGGCCGCTTCTATAAACTGAAAACAATAAAACTACCGTCAGTGCTATTACAATCACTAGGGTATTCGTTATCAACTCTTGTTTTTTTAGCTCACTTTTTTGCAGCTCTTCCAACTTGGTTAACGCTTTAATTTGCTCTTCTTTAGACTCTGTTTCAAAGCGGATTTCGTTCTGTAGCAGTTTTGATTGCGTTCCTTGGCTAAAGAGGCTATCTTCTAACTGATGGTGCTGCTTATAAAAAGCAAGAGACTTTTTGTAATCGCCTGTAGTTTCGTACAATTCCGATAACTTTTGGTTGCACTGGATTTCTAACATCCAAGCTTTTAGTTCGTGCGCTTTTTTACCTGCTTTTGCAATTAACTTTTCGGCATCGGCAAATTTGTGTTGCTTTAATAACAACGCACCGCGCCCAAGATTTACCTCTGCTTGTCCAAGCGCATTTTCATACATAACGAAAAAAGACGCAGCACTGTCATAGTAACTATTTGCTTGAGCGAAGTCTCCTTTCAGCGAGTAAGCTTTTGCTATTTTGAGCAGGCTAGTGCCCTCTAAATCATAAATAGACAGCTCCATTTGGTTTGCTATCTTTCGAGATTCCATCAAAATAAAAATAGCAGAGTCGTATTTTTTTTGGCGAATAAAAATGTCACCTTTTTCGTCTAGATTATAGGGTTCGCCCTCAATGTCATTAATCTTTTTGCTAATTTTTCCCGAAAGTGCCAGATAATCTAACGCGCGTTGGTACTGGCCGAGTTCTTTGAACACACAGGCAATATTGTGCAGGCTTATGGCCTGTTGCAATTCTTTTTTGGCGGCAACTGCTATGCGGTAGGCTTGTGTATGGTAATAGTAACCTTCATCAAACCGGCCAAGCGCATTGCTATAAGTTCCGAGATTGATGTAACAGATTGATATTTGAAGGGAATCAGCTCGCTCGTAGCTAAAACCCAAAGCCATGTTTACAAAACGCAAAGCGGTGCCATAATCACCTTGTATGCTGTGAAACGAAGCCGCATTCAAATAGCTCTTAACTTTTGCCCATTTCAGGTTCTTACTTTCTGACAGTTCTATGGCTTGTTGTGAATAGGCTTTACTTTTAGCGATATCGGTGTATTGGTATTTTTTTGATAGATATGCAAATGCTGGGTATGTTGATTGGAGGTATTTTGTGGGGTGTAATGG
>JBJTHA010000166.1:0-5328 GCA_046094265.1 Cytophagales bacterium | reverse complement strand
TATAAATCAACATTTGGTCAATAAAGCCAGCCGGGATCAAGTCGAAAGAAAACGATCTTGAATCGGTTTCTGTACTCGGGCCAATAGCGCCATTGATCATTACTTGATTGTATCGTTGAGGCAATCCTCGAACCACTACAAATCGATTATCGGCAATTGTAATGCCTGGCACGCGTTGGGCAATTTGTGCCGCATCGCGATCTGGTAACTTTGTAATCTGCTCTGCCGATATACCACTAACTACTAGTTTACTCTCTTTAATACCCATCATCAACGACACATCGTTGTTTACCTCACGGGTAGCAGTAACCACTACTTCGGCAAGTTCAGCAACATCTTCTACTAGGGTGATGCTAACCGTAGTTCGCTTCCCGCTCTCAACAACAACGTCTGCCACAGTTTGCGTTTTGTATGCCACATAAGAAACCACTAAAGTATATGTGCCCGGCTTAACACTATTAATAACATAATTTCCATCTACATCAGTAGAAGAACCCACTGAAGTTCCTTGTATAACCACATTGCCCCCAATTATTGGCTCTTTTGTTTTCACATCCACCACGGAGCCCGCGATAGAACCCAACTGTGCCCATGCTGAGGTATTTAATGCGATAAACAAAGCCAAAGTGTAGAACTTCTTCATACGGATTATTTTGCCGCAAAGGTGGCACTGGCATGTTACCCAACGGGGTAGCCTATGTTATGAAATTGTTAAGGAAGGGATGAAAATACAGCCACTGCCGGCATTACAAAACCGAATTTATTTTCGGATAAATGGATAAGTCTTTTGAATTACAAGAAGTTGTGAACACCAACCACATAACATTTGGGTTACGTAAACTTAAAGAACTTAATGTTTGGTTAACAAATCGGTTTGAGAAACTACCACCCGTTAGCCTTCACAGCGAGTTTCCTCATTTCGCAATCGGCACCTTGGTCAACAGCACTTTTACAATATCGGCTGTTTTCACATTGTCGGCTTCAGCTTCATAATTCAGCAAAATGCGGTGGTTCATTACGTCCAACGCTACTTCTTTAATGTCTTCGGGCAACACATAATCGCGGCCATCCATGTAGGCAATAGCTTTGGAAGCTAAGTTGAGGTTGATGCTGGCGCGGGGCGATGCTCCAAATTGGATGTATTGCGCCTCGTGGTCGAGTTTGTATTCTTTGGGTTGGCGTGTAGCCGTCACTAACTCTATGATATATTTTTCTAACGACTCCGACATTTTCACTTTGTTCACGCCATCGCGAACAGAGAAAATATCTTCCTTGGTGAGGATGGGCTCTACCTCATAACTAAACTGCATATTCGAAATCCTGCGCATGATTTCGAGCTCCTCTTCTTTGGAGGGGTAATTCACAAACACCTTCATCATAAAGCGGTCGACCTGCGCTTCGGGCAAGGGGTAGGTACCCTCTTGGTCAACGGGGTTTTGGGTGGAGAGCACTAAAAAGGGCTTGTCTAATTTGAAAGTGGTTTCACCGATGGTCACCTGCTTTTCTTGCATCGCTTCCAACAAGGCCGATTGCACTTTGGCGGGGCTACGGTTGATTTCGTCCGCCAAAATAATGTTGGCGAAAATGGGTCCCTTCTTTACTTCAAACTTGCCGTCTTTTTGATTGTAAATCATCGTGCCCACTAAATCGGCAGGCAACAGGTCGGGCGTAAACTGAATGCGTTGAAAATCCAAATGTAACACGCGCGCCAAGGTGGAAATGGTAAGTGTTTTTGCCAAACCGGGTACGCCCTCTAGCAGTACGTGTCCGTTGGTAAATAACCCCACCATCAGCCGATTTACCATATAATTTTGGCCTACTACTACTTTGGCCACCTCATCATATACTTGTTTGATTTTGGCTTTGTGGTTTTGGTGCTGTTCGGTAGAAGGAGTAAAAGACATACGTTCAACTATTATTTTCCAATGAAACGGCAATATTACAGATTTGTTGGGTAGCGATAAAGCCCAATATCGCACGTGATGCCCGGAATGTTGGCGGCAGATTCGGCATCGCAACAAATCCAAAATTCCTTAGCTTTGGCGACATTTTTTATGTGGACACGCCTCGCGCAATTCATCATTAGATTCCGGTTACCCTTGATTGGTGTGATTTTGGCCATTACCGTGGTGATGGGCTACTATGCCACCAAGGTGGAAATGAGCTATGACCCCGGCCGTACCGTGCCTGAGGACGACCCCGAGATGGTTTTCCTCCAAAAGTTCAAGCAGCAATTTGGAGAGGATGGCAACATCATCGCTGTGGGGCTGCGCGATAGCGCCATCTTTCAACTCAAAAACTTCAATCGCTTTCGCGAACTGAATAAGCAAATAAAAAACATTGAGGGTGTAAACAACCTCCTAAGCATGCCCGAGGTGAAAATCATTCGAAAAGACACCGCCAACGTTCGGTTTTATTTGGATGCGCTGTTTCCGAAAGATGTACAAACTCAAAACCAACTCGATAGCTTGTTGGGTGCATTGCGCAACCAAAAGTTTTACATGGGCCAATTGGTGAACGAGCTAAATGGTGCCACCATGATGCTCATTTCTGTGCAAAAAGAGGTGATGAACTCCGAGAAGAGAATCGGCCTCACCAGTGCGCTCACCAGCTATGGCAATGCCTTTAACAAAGACACCGGCATTAAACTGCATTTTGCAGGATTGCCGTTTATACGCACCAAAGTAGGCTCGCAAGTACGAGCAGAGATGCAGATATTCTTATACCTCTCTGCGCTGGTCACAGGAGTAATTATGTTCTTGTTCTTCCGTTCATTCCGCGCGGTCATTTTTTCAATGATTATCATTGGCATTGTGGTAGTGTGGGTGATGGGCACGCTGGCGCTGTTTGGATACAAGATTACCTTGCTCAGCGGCTTGATTCCTCCGGTAATTGTGACCATCGGCATCACCAACGCCATTTACTTGCTGAACAAATACCATTTGGAATTTACCAAGCGCAGAAACAAAGAAGAAGCGATTGCCGCGGTAGTCAACAAAATGGGGCTGGCCATGTTTCTCACTAACCTAACCGTAGCCATTGGATTTTTGACTTTGCTGGCCACCGACATTACCATTCTGCGCGAGTTTGGAATTGTGGCGGGCCTCAACATCATGGCGCTGTTTGTGGTGAGCCTGATCATGATTCCTGGTATTTTCAGTTGGTTACCCGAACCAGGGCCTAAGCACTTGCGCCACCTCGACTTCAAAATCATGGGGGCATTTTTGAAGTACAACGACTTGATGGTGCACCGCTACCGCCCCGCCATCTACATCGCTACTGCGGTGGTCACCATTGTTTCTGTCATCGGCATGTTGCGCCTCGAGTCCATTTCGTACATGGTGGATGATATTCCAGAGGACAGTGACATTAAGAAAGACCTCAAGTTTTTTGAAGCCAACTTCAGTGGCATGTTGCCTTTGGAGATTGAAGTAAATACAGGCAAGAAGCGTGGCGTGCTCAACTTGAAAAACCTAGAAAAAATCGAAGCGTTCGAAAGTTTCATCGACTCTATTTCGGTTGTATCGCGCCCGGTGTCAATTGTGAGCTTGGTAAAAGCATCGAAGCAGGCTTTTTATAATTACAACCCCAACAAATACGCACTGCCTACCAAGGCCGAAAGCGGTTACATTTTGCGCTACATGAAGGGGCAAAACGATAACTCGGGTTTGTTGAAATCCTTTGTTGATTCCACCTTCACCAAAATGCGCATCTCCATGCAGATTGCCGACATCGGCTCGAAGCGATTGGATTCATTGGTAAACAAAGTAATTGAACCCAAGATGAATACCATCTTCGAAGGCAGCAACATCACCACGGGCGTTACCGGCACCACCAAGCTGTTCATCAAAGGCAATAAATTCCTAATCAATAACCTACAGGAAAGTTTGCTGCTGGCGTTTATTCTGATCACGCTCTCCATGGCACTGTTGTTTGCCAACGTGCGCATGATCATTATTTCGCTCGTGCCCAATTTGATCGCCCTCATGATTACAGCGGGCATTATGGGTTACATGGGCATTGATTTGAAGCCGAGCACTGCGCTGATCTTTAGCATCACCTTCGGCATTTCGGTAGATAACTCCATTCGCTTTTTGGCCAAGTACCGCCAAGAGCAATTGGCCAACGGGTTTTTTGTGCCGGTGAGCGTGAGCGAAAGCATTTTAGAAACTGGTAAGAGTATTATTTACACCAGCATCGTGCTCTTCGCGGGATTTATTTTGTTTGCATTCTCATCGTTTGGCGGCACCATTGCATTAGGTGTATTAACGTCTACCACATTGGTAATTTCCATGTTCACTAATTTGATTTTGTTGCCCGCCCTTATCATGACCTTTGACAAACCCAAGAAATCGGAAGGGGAAAAATTGTTGATCGATGATTTCGATCCTGGCTTCTATGGAGAAGATGAAGACGTGGCCATCGACCTGAGCAAGATCAAAATCCATGACAGAAAGGGGATTTCCGAGTAACCAGCAGGAATCCCAACGTCCACCCGCGGTGAAGAGTAATTGGTGGCGTCTAACCCTTTACTTCATCTTTTTTGCAATAGGTGCAATTACCTGTACGTTTCCTCTTTTGCTTTTCTTTCCGCAACTCATTGAGGACTACGAGTCGATTCAATATGATGCGAGCTATTTGTTGAGTAGTAAGGCCGCCTTGGCAGTTGGGGTACTTGGTGCTACGCACTTCATGGCAAAAGAGATTGAATACAAGCAGTTCAGCTCGTATAGGCTCAACATTGATTTGAAGTTGCTGGGTTCTGGATTTTTGCTGGGGGCTGCCATAATGGCTTTCATCGCAATTGCATTGCAGGCGTTGGAGTTGGTCGATTTTCAATACAAGGAAATTTCACCAATGGTAACGGCTAATTTCTTGATCTACATGCTGGTTGCCGTCATTGAAGAAGTGATTTTTCGGGGATACGTGCTGACCAACATGAATAAAAAACTGACCGCATTTTGGGCGGCAGCTCTGTCTTCTCTACTTTTTGGTTTGGCGCATGTTGGCAACGACCATTTTACCTGGTTTGGTTTTGCTTCCATTGCCCTTTCCGGGTACTTGATGGCTGTCTTATCATTAAAATCTGGGTCGATCTCACCTGCCGTAGGATTGCACTGGTCTTGGAACTTTGTACAAGGGCCAATACTTGGTTTTGCAGTGAGTGGCCACGCAGAGAAGGGAATATTTCAAGCGAATAGTATTGCAGCGGATGTGCTAACTGGTGGTAAGTTTGGCGCAGAGGGTTCAATTTTAGTAATGTTGTTCGCACTCACATTAGCTGTTTGCTTTTCCTTTAAAGCTTTTTATTTAGATCAGAAGAAATCT
>JBJTHA010000165.1:0-15303 GCA_046094265.1 Cytophagales bacterium | reverse complement strand
TCTTTCAAATCAGAAGATTCGCGCTTGCCTGGCATCACGTGTGGCGCATCGGGCGTTACGGAGGCGCGCACCCACGCTTCGGGCACCACTTGGTTGCCGCGCCAGCGGCCAGAGTCCAAAAACAATTGACCGAGCTTCGCATAGTCGCGCGCAATGCAATTCAATCCGCCCAGTGCAAACTCCATCCCGGTTTTATCAACAATCCAAAAGGCTTCATTTTCCGCCCCAATTTTAGACCACAATTTTTCATTCATATAGTTGGTGATGCTTTGGCCAGTAGCCTTCACCAAAATCATTCCCAACACTTGTGTGTCGATGCTTACATAATGATTGTAGGTGCCCGGTTGACGTGCGCGTTTTAACCGCTTGGCAAAATCGGCCATGGGCATGCCCAGTGCGAAGTAGCGACCCATTACGTTGATGTCGGAATTGAAATCGCCATAATCTTCGTTGAACCCAACGCCCGATGACATCTGAAGAACATCTTTAATGCGCACACCGTCATAGCCTGTGCCTTTGAACTCCGGCAAATAATCCGTAACGGTCTGTTCAATACTTTTGATTTTGCCCTCTGCGATAGCAATGCCAAACAAAGCCGATACCACCGATTTGGCCATGGACCAAGAGATGTGGTGATCGTCTTTAGTAAAACCATTGCCGTAGTATTCATAAACAATGGTATCGTGCCGCACGACCAACAGCGCATCTGTGAGCGTATAATCCAAAAATGCCTGAGTGACAACAGAAGAATCGCTGGCGGTAAATTTCTCGGGCAACGTAATGAATTGTTTTGCAACGGGAAAGGAGCCTGATTGTGCTGGTTGCGGTACTACGCTTACGCGGAAGATGGTGTGTACTTTCTTGAAGTTGTCCGAGATATTTTCCTTGTCAAAGAAGGTGAGCACTTTATATAGTTGGTAGGCCTCTTGCCGGAAAAACAAAACCACTATCAATAGAACCACAGCGATCAAGCCGACCAAACCCAAAAGGATCTTCTTAAGTATTTTCATGGCACCAATGTAACAAAACTGGGTTAAAAATTAAGGTTTACTTCTTTCAATCCACAACAAGCAATGAGCGGAACCCTAGGCACGTAAACGGTTCTACCGTTTTTATTCTTCGAAATCAACACAGCAGCCGTGAAACACTAAACTATTAGGCTACGTTCCACCGAAACAAAGAACCCCGACAGAGTCAGGGTTTTCTGTTATGCTTCTACCAATACTTCGGAATGTTTTTCTTTTTCTTGCTTTTTTTGATCGTTGCCGGTGTCTATCTCCTCTCCTTCCTTGTTGAGAAAACGGTATTCGGTAATTGCCATTGATGAATCTTTCACCAACTCCACCGAGCGCTTGTACTTCCACCACCACTTAAAACGTTTTGAAAAAACACCTTTGGTATAATACGCATACAAAAATGGATGCACGGCCAACACCAAGCTCTTTTCATTCTGCTTCACAAACAGGTGATCGACTGTTTGCTCGATCTGGTCGGTGACCAGAATAGACGCAGAAATTTTGCCCGTGCCATTACAGCTCGGGCAAACTTCTTTGGTGACAATGTTCATTTGCGGGCGCACGCGCTCGCGCGTAATTTGCATTAACCCAAATTTTGACAGCGGCAGAATGGTATGTTTAGCTTTGTCCGCCTCCATCTCATCTTTTACCTTTTGGTAAATAAGTTTTTTGTTGTCCAAGCTGCGCATGTCAATGAAATCTACTACTACAATGCCGCCCATGTCGCGCAAGCGCAGTTGGCGCGCAACTTCTCTTGCCGCCTCTAGGTTAACCGACAGTGCCGTAGTTTCTTGGCTTTCTTCGCGGTTTGATTTATTGCCACTGTTTACATCAATTACGTGTAGTGCTTCAGTATGCTCAATAATCAAATAGCCGCCTCCTCGCAAGCTTACAGTTTGTCCGAAGGCCGATTTAATTTGTTTTTCGATGCCAAAGTGTTCGAATATTTTGGCCTTGCCCGTATAAAGTTTTACTATCTTCTCCTTTTCGGGTGCATTGTTTTTAATGTATTGGAGAACTTCATCGTAAATCTTTTTGTCGTCCACCATCACACTGTCGAACGACTCGTTCAATACATCGCGCAGTATCGAGGAGGTTTTGTTGAGTTCACCGATGATTTTATCGCGCGGGTTGGCATCTACCAATCGGGTCATACCGTCTTCCCACATCTTTACCAACGTGCGCAGGTCTTTGTCTAGCTCTGCTACTTCTTTGCCTTCTGCAACTGTGCGAATGATTACGCCAAAGTTTTCGGGCTTAATACTTTGAATGAGGCGTTGCAATCTTTTGCGTTCCTCACTGCTTGCTATCCGTTTGCTAATGCTTACCCCGGACGAAAAGGGTACTAAAACCAGGTACCTCCCGGCTAAAGATAACTCGCACGAAAGTCGTGGCCCTTTGGTAGAGATGGGTTCTTTCACCACCTGCACTGGTATCAACTGATTTTTGGTAAGCTGTGCGGCAATTTTGCCGTGCTTATCAATTTCCTTTTCGAGTTGAAATTTATCCAGTTTGCCACCCGTAATCTTTTTACTGCGAACAAGCTTAACAAACTTTTGTAGCGAACTGAATTTAGGGCCTAGATCGAGGTAGTGGAGAAAGGCATCTTTCTCATATCCGATATCTATAAAGGCAGCATTCAAACCGGGCATTACCTTTTTGGCAGAGCCAAGGTAAATATCACCTACTACAAATTTGCCACTTCCGGTATCTTCATGAAATTCCGTAAGGTGCTTGTCCTTCAAAAGGGCTATGCGACATCCGTTTTGAGTTGCACTAATGATTAACTCATTACTCAAAACTTAAAAAATTAGATGTTGAACTACTTCTTCTTATGTCTGTTTTTTCTCAAACGCTTTTTGCGCTTGTGGGTGGCCATTTTGTGTTTTTTTCTTTTCTTACCACTGGGCATAATGCTTTTGGTTTTGTCCCGCTAACTGCAGGATGGTTGAACATTTGTTTTACTTTAACTCTTTCAGATACGAATCTGCCGTGGACTGCACCGCAGGGTCGGTATCTAATTTTTTTACTTTTTCAAATTGCTGGCGAGCCTTGTCTTTGTTTCCGTTGTTCAGATAAGCAACCCCAAGTAGCATTTGGCCTTGCAAATGCCTTGGATTTACTTGCGCTAACTCCTCTAATCTTTCAATGGCACGTGCATATTGCCCTGATTGAATGGAAAGCATGCCCATGTTGAATAATGCAAATTCATTTTTTGGATCTTCCGCCAAAACCTCTCGCATCATCTGTATCCCCTTCATAGGTGTAGACGAGCTCACATACGTCATAGCCATCTTTACTTTTGCCTCCAGATTTTTGGGGTCTGCCTCCACTGCTCTCGCTAGCCACTCCTGCGCTTTTTCTGCCATCGCTTTTTGTTTTTCCGGCTGCATGGCAAATGAGTACGCTTCGTAGTAAGCGTTGCCTGCTTTCAGAAAACTACTGGTAGTTTTAAAGAACGTTGCCGCTTGCTCGCCATACCAAGCAGCGCTATCAAATTGCCCGGCCTGCGCATACAGGCTTCGCAAAGAGTCGGCAAAGATAGCATTTTTTTGATTCGGCAAGCCCGCTAAGTATTGGGCTCTCAAGGTGTTGATGGATTGCTTTAGTTCCGCTGGCAATTCGGAGTGGCCTTTTGCATCAGCCACTTGTGATTGTGCGACAGAATCGGCAGGTGATTTTAACTGACCGTCATTTTCTACCACTACTTTAGGCAAAAAAAAGAGCAACGCAATCAGAGCAGCGCTAGTGAGAATTAATACGATTCTGGTTTTTAACATTACTGGAGGTTGAGTGCTCTGATACAGCGTACTTCTACGGAACCAAACGATTAGTTCATCCTGCCAACTGCTTTACCTTATCGCTGTTCTTAATCTTATTGATGAAGATTTTAGCTGGCTTAAAACTTGGGATATAGTGCTCATCTATCACAATGGCAGTGTTGCGCGAAATGTTGCGGGCAATCTTTTTCTTCCTCTTTTTATTAATAAAACTGCCAAAGCCTCGCACATAAATGTTGTGCCCCGAGGCCATATTGGTTTTTACAATGCTAAAGAATGCCTCCACGGAAGCAGAGACATCTGCCTTGTCTATTCCGGTGCGGTCTGCAATTTGGTTGATGATGTCGGCTTTGGTCACTGTAAATGTTGTTTAGATGGTTACTATTTTTTCGGGACGGCAAATTTAGAAGCCCTTTACTCATTTACAAAATTAATTTATTGACAATCAGTCCAATACTTGGATTGCTTTACCAATTAGCACTTTTCGGTTTTTTGGTTTTGATTGAAAGGCACCGTTCCCTTTGTACATTTGGATAAATACATGAAGAAACTGTCTTTCGCCCACCAATTGATCGCTTGGTACCAAATCCACCAACGCCCTTTGCCTTGGAGGGAAACAAAAGACCCTTATAAGATTTGGCTCTCAGAAATAATTTTGCAACAAACCCGCGTGGCACAGGGGCTGCCCTACTACCAAAAATTCGTAACGGCTTTTCCAACTATTAAGGCGTTGGCCAACGCAAGCGAACAGCGTGTGTTGCGTTTGTGGCAAGGCCTTGGCTATTACTCCCGTGCCCGCAATTTGCATTCTTGCGCCAAAACCATTATTAACAACTGGGGAGGGAAATTTCCCACTACCCACCATCAGTTAACAAAACTTCCCGGCATTGGGCCTTACACGGCAGCGGCTATTGCTTCGTTTGCATTTGGCGAAAAGGTAGCGGTGGTAGACGGCAATGTATTTAGGGTATTGGCACGGGTGTTCGGCATCGATGCCAACATTGCATCGCCCGAAGGGAAAACCATCTTCACGGCCAAGGCTAATGAACTACTCGATGCGGCACGGCCCGATCTGTTCAATCAAGCCATCATGGAGTTTGGTGCCCTTCACTGCACACCCATAGCACCTAAGTGCGAAGGTTGTATATTTTTTAAAACGTGTAGCGCGCAATTGCATAGCCTGCAAAAAATTCTTCCTGTTAAAGAAAAAAAACTGAGTGTTCGCAAGCGGTATTTTTATTACATGGCCATTCGTTATAAAAATAAATGGCTAATGAAAAAGCGCGAGGGCAAAGACATTTGGCAAGGACTACACGACTTTTTTTTGATAGAAAGCAACCGCAGCCAAAATTGGCAAAAGACATTGGCCGGTTTTCACGAATTAAGTGACGGAAAAAAAGTAGCCCAATATAAACACATCCTCAGTCACCAACAGCTTTTTGCAGTATTTGTAGAGGTTGAAGCAAAAAATGAGGAGGATTTTTTGGCGATGGCGGATAGGTTTGCGCTAAATCCTTTTACCCGCAAACAAATTGAGCATTTGCCCAAGCCCGTGTTGATCAGCAAGTATTTTGAAATTGTTTGATGCCTCAAAAATACTGGCCAGCGATTAAATTGATGGCCTCCACATCCGCAGGTTTGTGTGTTTGCAAACGTGTTTAATGCTACATTTGCTTTAAACAATTTTCTGTGTACGTCTTCCTCAACGATCAATTTGTAGAACAAGAAAAAGCCATGTTGCATATCAGTGACTTGGCCATTCAGCGCGGCTATGGTGTATTCGATTTTTTTCGCCTGCGCAAAGGTGTATTGCTATATGTTGAAGATCACCTTCAGCGACTGATGCACTCTGCCAGTTTCATGCATTTGCAGAGTCCTTTCCGTGTAGATCAAATGCACGCCATCTTGCGTGAATTGGTAAACAAAAACAATATTTCGAATGCGGGCATTCGCATCATCCTCACGGGCGGCTACTCACCCGATGCGTACGAGCCCACCAAGCCCAACCTTCTAATTGTACAGAGCCCACTGCAGATCGATGACAATCCTACGCTCAAAACAATAAATATTCTCACACATGGGTTTGTACGCGACCTGCCCGAAGCCAAAACCATTAATTATTCAATGGGTATTTGGCTGCTAAAGAAAATGAAAGAACAACAAGCACAAGATGTGCTTTACCATGATAATGGCGTGGTCAGTGAATTCCCCCGCGGTAACTTTTTCATTGTCACACAAACTAACGAAATCATCACTCCCGCGACTAACGCACTAAAAGGCATCACGCGAAAGCGGGTGCTAGAATTGCGAAGCCAAGGTTTTGATGTGAGGGAAGGTGTTGTTACGCTCAACGATATCGCCCAAGCCAAAGAAGCATTTCTTACCAGCAGCACCAAACGCATACAAGCAATAGTGGAAATAGATGGAAAGAAAATCGGAAATGGAAAAGCGGGCGATGTAAGTCAATCACTGCTGCATCATCTGATTGAAAAAGAAAAGCATTACGAAACCACTGCCGCTAAATGAGCTATCAACGCATTGGTCTCTGGACTACTACTTCGCTGGTGATCGGTAATATGATTGCTTCCGCCATGTTTATGTTGCCGGCCACGCTGGCCTCGTATGGTAGCATCAGTTTGCTTGGCTGGTTAGTGTCGGGTGTGGGTGCGTTGTGTTTGGCATTGGTGTATAGTTGGCTGAGCCAACTGATGCCTGTGGCCAATGGTGGGCCGTATGCCTATACACGGCAAGGCTTGGGAGATTTTGCGGCATTCTTAGTGGCGTGGGGTTATTGGATTTCGCTGTGGTGCACCAACGCTGCCATTGCCGTGGCATTTGTTAGTTACCTCACCGTATTTATTCCGCAACTGGGCAGTAACGCTCTGTTGGCAGTTGCCACAGGCCTCATCACGGTTTGGTCACTAACGTGGATCAATTCGCGCGGCCTACGCCAAGCGGGCAACGTGCAAGTGATCACTACCATCCTAAAAATCACACCGCTGCTATTGGTCACTATTGGAGGGTTGTTTTTTATTGATACTCAAAACTACATTCCCTTCAATGCAGGTAAGCATTCAAATTTAGGGGCGATCACGGCCACGGCCACACTCACGTTGTTTGCATTTATGGGGTTAGAGTGTGCCACTATTCCCTCTGGGCATGTAAAAGACCCAGCGAAAACAATCCCCCGCGCCACATTGCTGGGCACTGTTGGCGTGACAATTTTATACGTAACGGGCACGGTGGTAATTATGGGCGTGTTGCCTCCTTCTGTGTTGATTCATTCGCAAGCGCCTTTTGCCGATGCGGCCGCTAGCATGTGGGGCGGTTGGGCACGTTACTTGGTAGGAGCGGGTGCAGTGATTTCTACCTTCGGAGCATTAAACGGGTGGATTTTGATGCAGGGGCAAATACCCGCTGCCGCGGCTGCTGATAGGTTGTTGCCCTCCATTTTTAAAATGGAAAACAAAGCGGGTGCACCGGTCTTCAGTTTGGTGATTTCAAGTGTGCTCGTGTCGCTGCTGTTGATGATGAACTTTAGCCGCAGCCTAGGCGATACGTACCAGTTTGCCATTTTGCTTACCGCGATGGTAGTGTTGATACCCTACTCTTTCTCAGCCGTGGCGTTTGTGATCTTGGGCACCAAAGAAAAAGGCTGGACATCTTGGAAGTTGATCGTTGCCACCGTTGCCTTTCTTTATTCGGTGTGGGCCGTGGCCGGCTCGGTACAAGAGGCGGTGTATTGGGGGTTTATATTACTGCTCGTGGGTGTGCCGATTTTTGGGTGGAGTAGGATGAGGGGGTAGGAAACATGTAACCCCAAAAGAAATTATGCTACATTTTACGATTCTGCGTTAGGCGGGGATCGTTAACTCCACGCTTTACGCCAAGAGCTAAATTTACTACGCTAAAAAGCGCCAGACGAAGCGCTGAACCTCGCCTGACGCAAACTGCAATTAGCCGATAGTCGTTCCTTACATCTTCCGTTTCTTTGATGACCTGGCTACTTTGTTGTAGTCAAGGCATAGGTTTAAGAAAAATTCAAAGTCTTTTCTGTTTTTGAACCCGACTGGATTTATGTAACAATAACCTTTGTACTCTTTACCTTTCATTAACATTGACTGATAACCATATTTTTCCGAAAGTTCTTCTTGTCGGATTGGATCAAAACGCAACATCAAATTTTCATTGCTTACACAAACACAAGTCTTGCCGTTCACCATAAAGTTTAGAACATTGAACATTTCTTTTTCTTCAACGTCTATGCTAGGTATTTCAGCAAGACATTCTCTAACTCTATCAGCAAGATTTGTGTCGTAAGACATAAATGAAAATTATTTACGAGAGTGAAGCCCTACTGTATTGCCCTCAGTGTCAATAAATATCGAGATAAAGCCGAATTCACCAATATTCATTTTAGGTTGCACAACTTTTCCACCAGCCTTTTCAATTCTTTGTTTTTCCGCAATGATGTCTTCGGTTTCAAAATAGATAACTGTATTATTGCTGCTTGGCTTATATTCTTTTTTTTCTACCAATGCACCTGAAATGTTTGGGCTTTGGGGATTAAAAGGGAAAAATGATTGCTTACCCCATTCCAAAGGGGCGTCAGTTAGTTTCACATTGAAAACTGTTTCGTAGAATTTTTTTGCTCGGTCTAAGTTTGCCACATTGAGGTCAAACCAGCCAACTGGATTTACATTTGCCATTTTGATGTGATTTTCTAAGTTTTTTGCATTATTGCAATGCAAAAGAAGAATCAACCAAAGCGGCAAAATTGTAAAAAAGGGACAGTCTTATTTTTTGTCAAAAATCAAAGACATTTTTAGGTGCTCTCCGAAAAACTCCTTTGGTGTCAATCCTGTAAATTCCTTGAATTCTTTTATAAAATGTGCTTGGTCGAAATACTCGCTTTCATAAGCCAGGTCAGTTAGACTTGTAACCTCTTCATTCAGCAATACTTTCAAGGTGGCCTGAATTCTAATTGTTTTTGCTAGTTGTTTTGGGCTTAATCCAATGGCTGAAGAAAATTTCCGGGCTAATTGTCTTCGGTTTATATTATTGCTCTTTGAAAATTCATTCACTGAGAAATGTCCATTTGTGGCGAAGATGGTTTCAACGGTTGATTTTACGATATTGTCAATAGTCTTTTTATCGGCCAATTCCTTTAATAGAAAAGTCTCAATAATTTGAATTCTATCAGATGTAGAGTTGGCGTTTAAGATTTGGTAGCCAAGTTTTTTTCCGTCTTCTCCAAATAACATTTCTACTGGGACCGCGGTGTTCTCCATTTCTTTAATCGGTATTGACGTAAAAGGTAAAAATCCATTTGGCGTGAACTGAACCACAAAACTGCCGGTTACCCCGGTAGGTTCAATCACATAAGGTTTTGTCAACTGTCCAATTAAGAAGCATTTTGGTAAAACTATTGTATTGCCATTTTGTGAATGATGTTTGTACGTGTCGCCATAATGAAAAATCAATTTCATTGTTCCGTCCGGTACAATGGTGTTTTTGAGAGGTATGTTTTCTTTTTCGCCATCCAATGTCCAATACCGTTTTACAAACTCCTTTAGTTCTTTATTTGGTTTATAAGTTTTCGGATTTAAATCCATTGTAAATTATATTTCTTTCGGTTAGCCATTTCCATCAACGAAACCAGCAAATTAATTTGTTCAACATTTGGTCATGGAGACGAGTTTACCCAAACCACTTCCCCACTTTCTCCAAATCCACATTGCCACCCGAGAGGATGATGCCCACGCGCTTGCCTTTGAATTTTTCTTTTTCTTTCAGCACGGCCGCAAAAGGCACCGCGCAGGAAGTCTCCACAATAATTTTCAGTCGCTCCCAAATCAACCGCATGGCAGCAATGATTTCTTCGTCTGTCACGGTAATCACTTCTTTCACATGCTCGTAAATAATCGGGAATGTTTTGTCGCCCAACGCGGTGAGCAAGCCATCGGCTATCGTATTGGATTGTGCCGATTCTATTTTTCCGGATTGCATGGAGCGATAAGCATCATCAGAGCCTGCAGGTTCGCCTGCCATCACCACGGTAGTGGGCGAAAAAAACTTTGCTGCCAATGCCGTGCCGCTCAACAGACCTCCACCACCCACGGGTGCAACCACAATATCTAAACCCTCTGCTTGTTCAAACAATTCTTTGGCACAAGTGGCCTGGCCTTCTACTACATCGTAATTATTGAAAGGGTGTATCTCTGATGCGCCCGTTTTGGCAATCACTTTCGCCAAGGTCTCTTCGCGCGCTTGCAGTGTTGGCTCGCACTTAAATATTTCGCCACCATAACCACGTACTCCACGTTTTTTTATTTCGGGGGCGGTGCGCGGCATTACGATGTATGACTTCACACCTAACATTTTGCCCGCACGCGCTATTGCTTGCGCATGGTTGCCCGATGAATGTGTTGCTAATCCGTTGGCTCTTTCCTCTTTTGAAAGTTTAAGTGCGGCATTGGTGGCGCCCCGCGCTTTGAAAGCACCTACCTTCTGGAAATTCTCGCACTTAAAATAGAGTTGGCAACCCGCGAGGTCGTTTAAGCTGGCGCTGGTGAGCACCGGTGTGCGCTCAATGTACGGCTGAATGCGCTCATGCGCTTGTTCAATACTTTGTTTTGTAATCATTTTCATCTAAAATTCTTCTGAGTTGGGCATGAACTAAAAGCATTGTGTCTTCATAGCCCTTTGTTTCTGTGGATATATAAAATAATGTATCCGCTCTTGATTCAAGGCGGTCATAAATTTTTTCGTTCCAAATATCCTTACGTAAATCAAAATTGTATATTATGTTTCGAATAGAGTCTCTTACGTTAAGGATACTAGTGTTTTCATCAAGAAATATCTCTTGAATTACAAATCGCTTTAAACTTTGACGCGCTTTTACCTGTAAAACCCGCTTAGCTTTAATTATTAAAGTATCGGCACTTTGACCATTTAAAATGAATGGAAACTCAAGCTCTTTCGAATAAAAGGTGTCTATTTTAAAAGTGAAGTTCTTATCCCGCAATTCAGAAAGAAGTTTTGAAATAACTTTTGACTCTCCTGACTGAAAACCAGAATCGTGATTCGGTGTGACAACAGAATTCTTTGCTGTTTCTGTTGTCGACTGTTTACACGAACAAAGTACTGCAAAGATGACAACAATAAATCTCATTCGTCTTAAATCGATTCTTCTACCTCATCCATTTTCTCCTCGGTATACGCGCCAGAGGTGGCATGAACAATCTTGCCCTCGGGATCTAGCACAAAAAAGTATGGTGTATCCCGCCTCTCAAAGTCAAGTGCTTCTTTGTAGGGTTTCAGTTCGCCCTTGTAAAACAAAATGTAAGGCAGCAATTGCGGATCCACATTTCTAATAGCCTTTTTTTTGGCCGTACCCGTGGCAGCTGCATTGATGCCCGTGAACATCGGCACAAAATACACATTGACATTGTAATCAAAGCTGGCCATGATTCCATTTGTTTTTTGAATGAACTTATTGAACACAGGGGTAAACCACGTATTCAGCTCACCTTCCGATTTTTTAGAATAGGCCAAACCCAATAGCGTATATTTGCCCTTCACATCCGTGGGCAGATTTACTTTGTTACCATCCACGTTTTCGGCTGTCATGGACGGAAACGGTTTGCCCACCGCCTGCGACCAACCTACTTGCATTGAAGCCAACAAAACAAAAATGGTAAGTAGTCTCATGCACTAAAAGTAACAAATACTCTTGTGCCATTCAAACTCGCAAAGCGCACGTGAAAAAAGCAAGGTTGTGGCTACCGAATATTGAGTTTGTTTTCGTGGAAAGTTTCCCTCTCCCTTCAAAGCTCATCAGCACCACAACTAATCTTACCCCTCTCCCTTGGGATTGCTCTTTGCTACATTTCTTTCTTCACTTCTTTCCCTGCTGTAATCTGCGGCAAGTTTTTAACTTTATCATTGATCGGAGCAATGTGGTCTGAAACAATCTTATCCAATTGCTGCTGTGCGCTCTGTACTTCGCCTTTCAATTCCGTCAACCGGTCGAGCTGGGGCTGCGTAGGTCTTGCAAATGCATCGTCCACATCCCCCATCAGCGTGTTGATTTCTTCACGCAAGCGCGGGCGCTGGCGGTAGCCCATGTTGGGTGGCGGCCTGCGCAGCACTTCTTCATCCAACTCTTTCAGTTTTTTAATGGCCTCGTCAATTTGGCCATTCACAGCATTGTCAACACCTGCGTCTGAGCCGGCATTTTTAATCCGCTGCTTCAATTCATTCAACTGCTTCACCATTTCCGCGGTGCGGTTAATCATTTTATGTGTTTGCGATAATTGGTCGCGCAGCGCTAGTGTCGTTTCTGTTTTTTGTTTGAACTCAGCATCGGTGATTACAATGCGCGGATCTGCCCGCACGATAATTTTTGTTTCAAGTGTCTGTCCGTTTGCTTTCAGTTTTGCCGTGTAAGTGCCCGGTGCAACGAGCGGCCGCGAACCCGAACCACCCCAACCGCCACGCACAGGCTGGTTCAATTTTTCTGCTTCTGTGTAGCGCAAGTCCCACACTATACGGTTGATGCCTGCTTTCGATACGGTGTCTTTCAAACTCCGAACTTTGTTGCCGCTCGCATCTGTAATGTCAATGGTCACCGCTTCTTTCGGCTCGGTTTGCAAATGAAAATTGATGTAGGCACCAAAGTCCGGGTTCTTCGCACGATACGCTTGATCACCTTGTTCTTCAATCAAACTGTAATAACTCCACAATGTGGCAGGGCGAGTTTCAAACACATGAGCCTCTTTGCCTGCCGACTGTGAAAAATCTTGCAACGCGCGGATATCGTCCATGATCCAAATGCCGCGGCCGTGTGTGGCCGCCACTAAGTCGCGGTCGCGTTTGTGCACGCGCAAGTCCCGCACTGATACGGGCGGCATATTGTTGTTGATTTTCCCCCAGGTTTTGCCTTTATCCCACGAGGCAAAAATGCCATGCTCCATGCCTGCGTACAGCAAGTTGGCATTGTGTGGATCTTGCCTTACCACATACACCCAATCTTCGGGCAACGTAGTGGAAATCTTCGTCCAGGTTTTGCCAAAGTCGGTGGTCATAAAGGCATAGGGCTTGTAATCGTCCATGCGATGCTGGTCCACCGCCACGAAAGTTGTGCCTGCATCGTGCTCACTGGCGTGGATTTTTGAAACCCAAGAGAAAGCGGGAAGGCCCACAATATTTTTGCTGAGGTTGCTCCACGTTTTGCCACCATCGCGTGTCAATTGCACGTTGCCATCATCGGTGCCAGCCCAAATCACATCTTTCTGTACGGGTGATTCGGCAATGGTGAGAATCGTGCAGTGAAATTCTGCGGCAGTATTATCCTGGTAAATTTCACCACCCGAAGATTTTTGTTTTGACTTGTCGTTGGTAGTAAGGTCAGGGCTGATTTCCTCCCAGGTATATCCTTTATCACGACTACGGAATATCACGTTGCCCCCCGTGTACACCGTGTTGGGGTCGTTGGGCGAAACATGTATGGGTGAATCCCAATTGAATCGATACTTGTGGTTCTCCATCGCATCGCCAGCCGAACCCATTTTGTTGGGATAGGGGTGGATCAACCGCGTATTGCCGGTTTTGATATCTACATGGTGAATGACACCGCCTTGCAGGTTGGCGTAAATTTCATTTTCCTTTCCGGGAATCGGTACCGCATAATAACCATCGCCATAGGCAATCTGCTTCCAATCTCTTTTTAGAATGCCGATGCGATGCAACGAATTGCTCGGACCCGTCCATGTGCCGTTGTCTTGCAAACCGCCATACACATAATACGGGTCTTGGTTGTCCAGAAACAATTGATAGAATTGCGAAAGCTCTATGTTGTTGATGGTTTGATACGTGGCAAAAGCATCATACGAAACACGGAAGCCGCCATCATCTCCACTCAATACCCGATTGGAATTTTTGGGGTCAATCCACAATGCTTGGTTATCGCCATGCTGGCCACTGGCAATGCTCTTAAATGTTTTTCCGCCATCGGTTGATTTACTCAAGCCTCCCGATAACGTGTACACCACTTCGGGATTGTTGGGGTCTACGCGCACATCGCTGTAATAAAACGGCCTGAAGTTCAAGTTGCGGTCGTTGTTCACCATCTTCCAATTTTCACCGCGGTCATCAGAACGGAACAACGTGCCACCTTCTTTAAATTCGGTAATGACATAAACTGTGTTAGGCTGGCTTTGCGCCACCGAAATGCCGATGCGAGCCATGGGTTTATCGGGCAATCCATTTTTGTGAGAAATTTTTGTCCATGTTTTTCCCCCATCCATCGAACGGTATAAGGCTGTCTTCTCTCCGCTGTCGTCAAAGCGCCAGGGTTTTCTGCGGAACGTCCACATCCCAGCATACATAATGCGCGGATTGCTCCACTCCATGGCAATGTCTGAGCAGCCGGTGTTCTCATCGATGTATAAAACTTTGTTCCACGACTTGCCACCATCTTCTGTTCTAAAAACTCCGCGTTCCGCATTCGGACCCCACTCGCGCCCCAGCGCACACACGCAAGCCACATCGGGGTTTTGCGGATGCACCACAATGCGCTTGATGCGGTCCGTTTTTTCAAGGCCTAGGTGTTGCCATGTTTTTCCGGCATCGTTGGACCGGTACACACCATGGCCGTAGCCCACGCTGTTGCGCGGGTCACCTTCGCCCGTGCCCACATACACCACCGATGGGTCGGACGGGGCGAGGGTGATATCACCAATGGAATATGATTTTTCTTCTGTAAAAAGTGTTTGCATGGTCACGCCTCCGTTAGTGGTTTTAAAAATGCCACCATCGGCACCGGCCACATAAAAAGTAGTGGGGTCTCCGGGAATGCCTTCAATATCGGTAACGCGCCCACCCATGTTGGCCGGGCCAATAGGCCGCCATTTCATTGACTTAATGGCCTTGTCGGGAGACTGGGCGATGGCAAAATGCGCGCTAAGTACTACGCAAGCAAACAAAAAACAATTACGTATCATGGCTGTATAGATTTTACATTCATGATTTAAGCATCTTACTACAAACTTCAAAATGTTTTGGTGGGAGTGGTCGAGGATGTTTATGATTGCATTTATTATCTTCCACTTTTTGTAATGAGTTCATTAAACCGCCAACTCGGTCTTCTCTCCCTCACCGCCACGGGCATTTGCTCCATGGTAGGTGCATCCATTTACGTAGTACCTTTTATGGTGCAGCGCCACGTGCCGGGCATCCACTCATATGTGTGGGCGGCTTTTTTGTTTGCAGCACTGCCCGCGTTAATGGCCGCTTTTGCGTATGCAATACTGGCCTCGGCCATGCCGCGCGCAGGGGGCAGCTATGTGTACGTCAGTCGTGGGTTGCATCCGTACCTTGGGTTTGTGGCGAGCTTCTCGCAGTGGTTTGGTTTGTGTGTGGCGATTGGCGCGGTGTCGTATGTCATCGTACCGTTTGTGCGCGATGTGTTGATTGCTCTTGAGCTCAAGGAAGCAGCCACTTTC
>JBJTHA010000164.1:0-3812 GCA_046094265.1 Cytophagales bacterium | reverse complement strand
GTAAGAGATATGTGGTTAACAGGGTTTGATGCACCTGTACTCAATACATTATACGTAGATAAACCCATGCAAGGGGCAAACCTGATGCAGGCAATAGCAAGGGTAAACAGGGTATTCAACAATGCTAAAGAAGGTGGTTTGGTGGTAGATTATATTGGCTTAGCCCAATATTTAAAAGAAGCCATGATAGAATACACTACAAGTGGTGGACAAGGTGCACCTACCCTAGATGATGAGATAGCAATAGCCAAATGTTTTGAACTTTATGAAGGATTATTACACCAACTACGACACTTCGATTGGCAAAAGTTTTTTATGCTAAAGCCGGAAGAAAAATTAAAATACATTGGTGTCATTCAACAATATATTTTCAGTCAGCAAAACGGCAACGAGAATTTTATAGATGTATGTGGCAAATTATTAAAAGCCTATGCTTTGGTGTCTACACATGAGCGAATTGAAAAAGTAAAAGACCATATCGCGTTATTTCAAGCCATACGAGCAAGATTGTTAAAGTTTATTGAAAGTGAACGTTTGGAAAAAGGAAAGAAAAGCTTTTCAGAAATTGATCTAGCCATTAAGCAAATAGTTAGTGATGCCATAGTAAGTGAAGAAGTAGTAGATATTTTTGATGCAGCAGGAATCAAGAAACCTGATATTAGCATTTTGGATGAACGATTTTTAGAAGATGTTCAAAAATTAGAACATAAAAATCTTGCAGTTGAGTTGTTGAAAAAATTATTACGAGATGAAATAAAGAAGAAATCAAACTACAACTTAATCGAATCAAAGCAATTTTCAGACAAACTTGAGGAAGCCATCAAAAGATACCATAATGGGCAAATTGATAGCGTAGAATTTATAGAAAAATGGTTGGTTCCTTTAGCCAATGAAATAAGAGAGGCAGAAAAAAGAGGTCAAGATTTAGGCTTGGATTTTAGAGAATATGCCTTTTATACTGCGTTAGAAGTAAACAACAGTGCTGTAAAAATAATGGGTGATGAGGTTTTAAAACACATTGCACAGGAACTTTTAAAAACCGTTCGCAACAGCACTACCATTGACTGGACAATTAAAGAAAGTGTGCAATCCGCATTAAGACGAAACATCCGCAGAATTTTGCGCCTACACGGCTATCCGCCCGACTTGCAAGAAAAAGCAGTGGAAACAGTTATTACACAAGCTAAAATGCTAGCAGAGGGCTTAATAAATGGAGAAGATAAGAAATAGCCATCGCACAGGTGCAAGCACATTTGCAAGTCCCACAACGTTCACGGTCGAATCAAGGCTTTGATGAAAAGCGTGCAAAGCGAACACAAATAAAAATTTAGAATTTCCGACCCTTCAAAAAGAAAAAGTAAAAAATGCAAGGCCGAGTCGGCACTACATTGATACGGGGAATACACAACAACCGCCAGATTCGGTTCGGCAACATGGCGGCTAACGCACTTTTATGGAACATTTGTGTGCGTTTATGCAGCAATTACTCTACTGAACTTTTGTAGTAATCAAAAAACAAATTCATCACTTGCATCGTTTAACCGACCTGTTGACGTTGCAAAAGAACCAATTTGTAGTCGTTCCGTTTTTGTGGGCGTAAAGTTATACTTTTGTAAGTTATTGAATTTCCCGAACCGTTAATACATCGTAAGCCAATGGATTTAGTTGAAAATGTAAAAGAAGGCCTCCGCTCGGTAAAGGCCAACATGCTTCGTTCAGTGCTTACCGCTTGCATTATCGCGATTGGCATCACTTCGTTGGTAGGTATTTTAACCGCCATCGATGGGATTGAATATTCAGTGTCCGACAGTTTGTCGTCATTAGGAGCCAACACTTTTGATATTACTTCAAAATTTAATAGGGGCGCAGCACGCGATGGTGTAAAAGAGAAAGTGTACCCCCCTATTTTGTTAAACGAGGCGCAAGAGTTTATTAAAGAATATCCGGTTGATGCCATCATCAGTTTATCGGCCAGTGTTACTATTTTGGCCGAAATAAAGCATGGGTCGGAAAAAACAAATCCAAATGTAAATGTTCGGGGTGTAAACGAAGATTACATGGCAATCAAGGGCTTAAATATTGAAAGTGGACGAAATTTTTCAAGATTTGAAATACAGTACGGATCGAAAGCTGCGATACTTGGCTACAAACTTGCGAAAACGCTGTATGGCGATAAAAAGAATCCGATCAACACCGAAGTGTCATTTAAAGGCACGCAGTTTAAGGTGATTGGTGTGATGAAAGAAAAAGGTGAGATATCCGAAAACAACTTCGATAACATGATGCTGATCCCGATCATCGTGGCCAACCAGCTAGCGTCCGGGCAAGGGTTAAATTATCGCTTAACCGTGGGAATACAAAACCCCGATGCAATGGACTATGCAATGGGTGAAGCAACAGGCGTATTAAGAAAGATCAGACGCGATGAAGTGGGTAAAGAAAATTCGTTCGATATTGAAAAGAGTGAATCGCTGGCGCAAGAATTAGAATCGATTACAAATGGTTTGCGGTTTGGCGGATTTGGAGTCGGCTTTATTACGCTTTTGGGGGCTTCCATAGCACTGATGAACATTATGCTAGTGTCGGTAACAGAGCGTACGCGCGAAGTGGGTGTGCGCAAAGCACTCGGTGCGACCCCCAAGCGCATTCGGCAGCAGTTTGTTATTGAGGCAATCGTAGTGTGTGTATTGGGTGGGTTGGCCGGGATAGTGCTTGGCATTTTAATCGGTAATCTTATTTCGAAAGCAATAGGCATTGATGCATTCGTTGTGCCTTGGTTATGGATGATGGTGGGGTTGGGGGTTTGTGTTTTTGTCGGTTTAATTTCCGGTTGGTATCCTGCCAGCAAAGCATCACGACTTGACCCCATTGAGTCGTTACGGTTTGAGTAAAAAGGTGATCTCAATTTTGAGGGAGGCACGACCCCTGCCGGGGCTTCGAGAGGGGCAGAACGATCTGCTTTTTGAATAGTTTTAACCCGGATTATGCAATAGGAATTGGATTAGATGGTAAATTGTTGGAAAGGAGTTTGGAAAGAGTGATTTTTATATGTTCTAAAAATCACCCTTATGGTTAATCTTCCCATAGAATATTCGGATAAGCAAGTTACCCCTTTTGGTGGTATGAGTTTAATGAAACGTTTTTTGGATCAAACCAATATCAGAGAGCAGTTGGAGACGCTAAATTTACCCCAGCCTGGTTCTAATCGTGGTTATGCCCCCACCCATGTTATCGAGTCGTGTTGGGTAAGTATCTGGACAGGGGCGAGCCGATATATTCAATGGGATTGGGATAGGAGTGATTCTGTATTGCAATCTATTTTTGGATGGGATGAGATGCCCAGAGTACCTATAGTAGGTTCTTTGGGAAGTTCACCCAAGCTAGGAATACCGAAGTATTTCCACCCTTGCAAGAATGGTTTTTCAATCAAATCAATGTGGATAACATCACCGTTGATTTTGACAGCACGGTCATCACCCGCTATGGAGATCAACAAGGCAGTAGTAAAGGATATAACCCAAATAAGCGGGGTCGCAATTCACACCATCCCCTGATGGCTTTTGTGAGCCAGACAAGAATGGTGGCCAATGCTTGGCTACGCCCTGGCAATACAGCGGCAAGTAGCAGTTGTAAATCATTCATGGAAGAGACTTTCAAGGGAGCGTTGAAAGGTAAGAAGGTGGGCTTAGTTCGAGCCGATAGTGGTTTTTATACCGAAGAACTGATGGGTTATCTGGAGGAAGAAAGACTCCACTACATTATGGCCGCGCGCATGTACCCCAATGTAAAAAGTGCTGTGTGGGGGGTTCGTG
>JBJTHA010000163.1:0-2667 GCA_046094265.1 Cytophagales bacterium | reverse complement strand
AAACAGGACAATGGTGAGAAGGTTGCTTCTGGTTTTGTTGGGGTTGGCGGTTGGATTTTACGCTCACGGGACGCATTTGCGGGCAGGAGAAATAACGGTAACGCGCGACAACTGTAGCGGTTTAACCTTCACCATCACAATCACTGCCTACACGAATACCGGATCACCGGTAAAGTTTAGTGACGGAATTTTAGATTTTGGCGATGGTAGCACTCCTGCCCGCACCCCCACTATAGATAATACTCCTTTTGCTCCAGGCATTGGCCGGGTTGTATACACCACTACCCACACGTATGCAGGAGCCGGTTATTATGTTATCAGTTACAAAGAGCGCAACCGGAACGCAGGGATTTTGAATATCTCAAATTCGGTAAACACACAGTTTTACCTCGAAACGGCAATAGTGGTAGACCGGTTCGTGTGCGATAACTCTCCCCGACTGTTGGTGCCACCTATCGACAAAGGATGTACGGGCGGAGCGTGGTACCACAATCCGGGCGCTTATGATCCCGATGGCGACTCTCTCTCTTATGAATTGGTGGTGCCGAAACAAGATAAGAACATTCCAGTTGGAGTTTATCGGTATCCTGACCATCCTGACTTATACACTGGCATTGATTACAGTCGCGCCAATGAAAAACAAAACGGACCGCCCACGTTTACCATCAACTCCCGCACGGGCACAATTCTGTGGGACGCACCGGGAGCCAAAGGAGAATACAACATCGCGTTTAAAATTATATCGTGGCGCAAAATTGCCGGCACATTCATTCAGCTGGCCTCGGTAACGCGCGACATGCAAATAGTGATTGACGAGTGTACGAATAAACGCCCAGAGTTGAAAGTGCCAAATGATATTTGCGTGGTGGCCGGAACCGTTGTGGACGAAAGCATATTCGGGACCGATCCCGATTTTGACCCAGTCACCATCGAGGCATTTTCACAAGCATTTATTGTCAATCCCTCACCTGCGGTTTGGTACAGTCCTGACCTAACCAAACCCAACCAAGCATTTGAGCAAGCAACAAGTTCTACGCAAGATGCTGTACTCAAATTTCGCTGGGCTACCAACTGCTTGCACGTGAAAGACCAGCCTTACCAGGTGGTTTTCAAGATCAGCGACCGATCTGGCCGCGGCCCTTCACTAGTACAATTTAAAACGTGGAATATCAAAGTAGTTGGTCCCGCACCCGTTTGGCAATCGGCCACAGTAAATGTGCCTACCCGATCTGCCAATTTGCAATGGAACAGCTACGCGTGTCAAAATGCCAGCTCCATCGAAGTGTATCGCAGGGTAGGATCGTTCCCCTACACACCACCTGAATGTGTAACGGGCATTCCGGGTTTCTTAGGTTTCACCAAAATTGCAACACTCCCGGCCAACGCTACGCAGTATACAAATACCGGGCTGGCTGCCGGGGCGCAATACTGTTACCGACTAGTGGCAATATTTCCGTTACCGCAAGGCGGGCAAAGCATTGTTTCGCAAGAGATATGCATTCCACCATTTCAGGTGGATAAAGCAGTTATTACCCACGTAACGGTGGATAAAACATCAACGGTAACATCAAACAACCAGCCCGTTAATGGTGAAATTACGGTACGTTGGCGCTCTCCCTTCGATGTCAATACTATCAACTTCCCTAAACCCTTTTATTTTAAGATCTTTCGGGCGCAAGGGTTTTCAGGAACTCAAGCCACCGTAGATATTTCGCCACCCGGCAAGTTTAGAGACTCTACCATTATTGATAATGGCATTGCAACACGAGATGTAATTTACAACTACACAGTAAAAGCTTTTGCAAACAATGATGCCGAACTCGCTCTTTCCGAAAGTGCTTCGCTGGTACGGCTGGAGGCGAAACCTGAGTTTGAGAGAATACAATTAACGTGGGCTGCAGTAGTGCCTTGGTCCAACAATACTGCGCAATACCCGTGGCACAGAATTTACCGCGGGCCGGCAAATGCCACCGAAAATCAAATGGTATTAATTGACAGCGTGAATGTAAATGCCAGGGGATTTAAGTACACTGATGAAGGGCAATACAATGGAGTTAAACTGCAAAATGGCCAAGAGTATTGCTACAAAATAATGACGCGAGGATCTTACGGGAATCCAAAAATAAAAGCGCCACAAAACAACTTTTCTCAAATAACGTGTGCCGTTCCAGACGATAAAGTTCCACCTTGCAAGCCAACGATTGTGCTCGATAAAAAAGATTGCTCCAAACCAGAGAACGCACCCTGCGGAGATTTCGACAACTTCATCAATGTAATCCGATGGGTAAAGCCGTTTGACCCTGACTGTAAGAAAGACATTGAGAGTTACAACGTGTACTATTCGTCTTCGGTCGGTGCGGAATTTGTTAAACTGCCGATTAGCATTGTGCCCTCAGTCACTGACACAATTGTGTTTGAAGACAAGGGCAGGCCATCTTTCGCGGGCTGCTATCGAATTAGAGCCGTAGACCGCGCTGGCAATGAGAGTGAACCGAGTGATGTAGTTTGTTTTGATAACTGCCCCTACTATGAATTACCGAACGTCTTCACCCCCAATGGCGATAAGTGCAACGATGTATTCAGTGCGTTCAGTGTACGCAATATCCAAGAAGGAAACAAAACCGAATGCGGCAGCCTCACCAATGACCAAATAGCTGACCTGCAAAG
>JBJTHA010000162.1:0-9255 GCA_046094265.1 Cytophagales bacterium | reverse complement strand
GCGTTACTACATCCTTGAGTTTTATTTTCTAATTGCAATTCCGAGGTAAGAGTGTCAGGTAGTTGTGAATGGACTAGAAATCTAATGTATTGAGTTAAGGCTTTACCGTTACTCTTGCCGATTGCCACTTGCCATCAAAATACCTAACAACGTACATACCCATCGGAATGTCGGCTGAAACCTTTTTTCGTTCTTGTTGTGCTTCTAATTCTATCGAGGTGTACACTGGCCGCCCGGTTACATCCACAATGGAGATCTGTTCGGCAGCGATGGGGAGGTAGAAAATGCCGGTATTTGGATTAGGGTAAAGTGCGACAGGTGTTTCGTCTGCCACTGCCACAGGAGGTGGTGGTTCCCCTTTACGGATGAATACCGGGCGTATCATCAGGCTCCCCTTCATGTCTGTGTTTTGAATCCAATCACGGGAGGTGTTGTAAAATATTTTGCTACCCGAATCGAGACTTCGATCCAGTCCTACAGGAATTAGTGAGTTGGATTGCAGACGCCAACCGATGTAAAATTTGCCTTGCACTACCACCGGTGAGGCAAGATTTTCCCTGATAAACTTGTTATGGGTAGATCGTTTAATGGTTGTATTTCTTCGGTACAGGTAATCCTGTTCTTGCCCGGTAAGCGCACCCAGCACAAGAAACTGCACTGATTGGCTCGACTCATCGCCAAAAGGAGGGAAGTAATAGTCAAAGGCAACTAAAATATCTGAATCGGGCGTTTTTAGGTTAAACTCGTATGCAAGTTCTGTACCGATGCCATTGATGCGCGCCCCATACTCTGCGGTGCCATCATCATAGGCATAGTAGTCCTTCAATACGTAGGTTGCTTGTGTGGTGTCGTTTCTGCGAAAGTCTATTCGCTTATAAACAGCAGTGTCCCAATCTCCATTGTTAATTGGCTTAATTGTGTTGTCGGCACTGTTTAGTTCAAAACTGATTTTTATTTTGACTGAGTCTGCGTCAGCATCGATATTATCTAAATCTGGTAGGGCATTGGCAACATTGGGCAAAGAAATTTGACGAAATGAGTTAAAGAGCAACGGGCCCCCGGTGCTCGCCCCGTTGGCAATAACTGAGTTGCTCGTGGCGCTAATGTTATTCTTGTAGGTGGTGATTTTTGCATTTGATGTGTACTTTGTGTTTTGTCCGGTCGCAGATATGTTATCTTGGCTTCTCCTCCGGTTGGTTATAACGATGTTTGGATTTTGAAGGTTGGCCGCAGGTGCAACCCTAAAGTGCGTTAACGGCATTGATTGATAATCCGTGAAGAGAGCAGTCAAACCACGTAAAATTGTACGGTCGGGAAAGTCCAAATTTGGTATTGCCTGTGGGTACTGTGACCGACCATTACTCACATACACATAATCGACATTCCACGTATCATACGGTCCTGATATCCTGCCAAAGTTTTGGAAACGAAATTGAAATTTGTTGTGAAAATATTTTTGATCAGTTATTGGGATTTTAACTTCGACAAACTTCGTCTTGTCTAAGTTACCATCATTTTCCATTCTCCAAACTTCATTCCAAAGGCCGTCTTTATCTTTAAAGTACAAGTAGAGCACATCGCCTACGTCCGGGGCTTCGCCATTCCCCTGAAATTGGTAAAAGAAATTTATGAACACGATGTTTCTGCTGGCTTGGGCTACCAAGTCCATGCGCAAGGGGCGCGAGGTGAGCCTATCGGCAAAGCCTTTTGCCAGAATGTCGTTTTTTGCATAGGGTTTTCCCAAAGAATCGTAGCCATCAAAAGTTGCCACGTAAATTGATGGTGGATTGATACCCATATGGTCGTTGACCCATACCTGCTGACTGTACTCCCACAGGGTGTCGTTGGGGTAGGCAGTGTTGCGCGGCCCGTCAAACTTGTTCAACGAAAAGTCGTCCCAAAAAGGTAGCAACATCGGTGTTAGAGCCGCGCTGGTGCGCCCGTTGGGAATCTCTTTTTTGAAGCTGGTAATGGGCGGAGGCGTGCGCCAGATGGGTGCCAGTTCTATTTGCGCCTGGGTTATTTGGCAAAAAACAATCAACAGAATAAACGTAGTGCTGTGCGGGTACTTGGGTGCTCGCAATGCGGCCTTGACTCGATCAGCATTTTGAACCAATATTCTCAAGTTACTTAATTTTTGATCTCGTCCTCTTCAGCATCAGGTTCTCTGTAGCCCTTGGGCGCAATCCACAAATCGATGGGGTAACCAACGCGCACCGAATCGCCTGGTACAGGGAACTGTTTGTAAACGTAGGGCTCAGCTCCGGTAGTATCGGCATCATTAGGAATTTCAATTCTACCCAGGTGTAAGTTCCAGCCTTCTAATTTTAATATGGCGGTTTTTAGATTATCGCCTATTAAGTTGCCAACTGTAAAATCAGCAGTTCCACCCCCATCGCCCACCACCAAATCAATGACAGATCCTTTTGGTATCCGCGTGCCGGGCAAAATGGGTTTCCCATTAAAAAGTGCACCCCGCACAAAGTTTAAATATGGAAATGCTTCGTATAAAATACGCCCACGGTTTAGTTCACTGCTCTTTAGCACAACTTCCGCATTGATCAACGACTTCTCCACAATATCGGGCATAGGCAAGGTAGGTGGTGAAGTGCGATTGATGGAAACGTAGATGGTCCTATCGGCTTTTACTATTTCATTCTCTGTAGGAAATTGTTTGATGATGGTGAGGGGCTCTGCATTTTCAGCGTAAGAGGAATCGTTAACGGCTACACGCAAGTGCAAATCGCCAGCACGCTTTTCCGCTTCTTCTATGCTAAGGCCACTCAAATCCGGCACCTTAATGGTTTCTCCATGATTGGTAATATTAGGAAGGTAAATATAAAAGTACACGATGGCTACAACGCCCAGCACACCAAACATAATGCTCCAAAGTGCAAACAGACTGCCAACTGAATTACCTTTCAAGATTGTTCTAAACTTCATGTTAAAATTTCAACGCAGAGTTAAAGTTTCTTTCGGCACGTTTTGTTTTTTCAAATCGTTCAGTAGCAAAACCGATTAGCTTGGTAATTAGCTCGGTAAACGAAACTCCACGTTCGCGCCACATCATGGGAAACATGCTGGAGTTGGTAAAGCCAGGGATGGTGTTGATTTCATTTACATAAACATCTCCCGTGTCCGTCAAAAATAAATCGACCCGAGCAAAATCTTCACACGCAAGGCTTTGGTATGTTTTGAGTGAAAGCTGTCGGATTTTCTCAACAGCAACTGGATCAAGCTTGGCAGGCACTTCAATTGAAACCGCCTTGTCATCCACGTACTTCGCATCGAAGGTATAAAAATCGTACTCCTTGCTGATGACAATTTCGCCCGGTAAGGATGCTTGTGGTGGATAATTGCCCATTATCGCGCATTCCACTTCGCGACCTTTAATAAATTTTTCGATCAGGATGCAATCGTCATAACGAAAACCTTCTTCGATAGCCGTTGCGAAATCGGCTTCCGATTTTACCTTCGAGACGCCTACCGAAGAGCCGAGGCTCGCTGACTTCACCATAAAAGGTAAACCTAGCTTTGCGCACACGGCTTCAAATGTTATCTGCTGTTTCTCAGAAACGAAAAAGTAAAGGAAATCTGCCACCGGTATACCCGCTTCACCTAGCAAGCGTTTGGTCACCAGCTTGCTCATAGACATAGCCGAACCCAATACGCCCGTCCCAACCATTGGTACATCTAAAGCTTTGATCAACCCTTGAATGCTGCCGTCCTCTCCATCTGTTCCATGCAATACGGGGAATACAACATCAGCGCGCACTTTCCTACCGGTATCGCTGGTCAAAAAGAATTGTCCGGGTGTTAATGATACAGAAAGTAGTTCGCCTTTTTCAATTTCCTTTGATACCTCACGCACGAGATGCCAAGTGCCAGAAGTGGAAATGCCGATCAGCACAAGCTCGAACTTTTGCTTATCGATGTACTCGGCAATGTTGCGGGCGGAGTTGATCGACACGCCATGTTCTACCGATCGGCCTCCAAAAAGAATGGCTATTTTTTGTTTTGTCATCCAAAAGAGAATTCAAACGGAAAGATAGCAAAAAGCTATGGACGCAAGTACCCGGTTTCGTTTCACGTGTTGCTAATAACGAATCACAAAGCGTTTTCGTGCTCCTGCCACTTCGGGCTTCTCGTTGGCTCGGCCAAACCAATAAACCGAGCAGTCCAAATTCCCCAACGGGGTAGTGAAATTCAATGTATTTGTTTGACCTTGAGGCAGTTCAAAACTATTTGCTATATTTGTTTTGGTTTTCAATTTTTTAAACTTTTCCTCGTTCATTTTTTTAACTCAATTAAAATACCACATTATGAAAATCACACCGCTGGAAATTCGGCAAAAAGCGTTTGAGCGCGTGCTGCGCGGCTACGATAAAGACGAAGTGAATGCCTATTTGCAATCGCTTTCGCAGGAGTGGGAGCGTACCCTCGATGAAGTAAAAGAAGTGCGTATCAAGTACGAAGCTACCGAACGCGAGGTAACCAAACTGCGTGAAGTGGAAAGCTCGCTTTACAAGACACTGAAGACAGCCGAAGATACGGGTGCCAACCTAATAGAGCAGGCCAATAAAACTGCAGAGCTTGTATTGCGTGAGGCGCAAATGAAAGCTGATGCCATGCTAAACGAGGCCAAGGCAAAAGCCAAGAATACGATTGAAGAAGCTGAGTTTGTTTCTAAACAGATGCTGGCCGAAATGGAAGATCGCTTGAAGATGTTGGGGCAGCACTATAAAACATTGGAGCTACACAAAGATAATTTGCTTGCCGATATGAAGCGTTTGGCGGGAGAGACGATTGACCGTGTGGAGCGTGCCAAAGCTGCTGCACGTGAGTTTGATCCAGATCAGCACCTTGCATTGGCGAAGCGTGAAACTAAAAAAGCGCTGTTCCCCAATGCAGAGTTAGAGCGTGAGATCAAAAGTTCAATGGCGTTGCCAACAGAAGAGCCTGAGCAATTGAAAGTAGAAGTAAAAATTCAGCGCTCGTTTTTTGACGACATTCAATGACGGGCAAAGTAGTGTTGGAAGGGCTCGAGTTCCACGCTTATCATGGCGTCTATCCGCACGAGCGCTCTTCAGGCAATAAATTTCAAGTTGATATTTCAGTTGAAACTGTTTTTTCTGATTCTGCTTTTCGCGATGAGTTAGAGGGAACCATCAACTATGAAGATTTGTACGCTATTGTGAAATCCGAAATGGAAAAGCCCTCGAAGTTGCTCGAGCGCGTGGGCCACTCAATTGCTACCCAAACATTATCTGCTTTTTCTTCAGCCCAACAAGTGGAGGTAAAGATTTCAAAATTCAATCCGCCTATTGGTGGCGTTTGCAGGATGGCAAGTGTGGTGGTGAAGAGGAATAAGAACCAAGGAGAATTGGTCAACTAGATTTCCAGAGCAGTAGTCAAGACTCAGTTTTGAGGGAGGTACGATCGAAGAATCCCGTTTGGGATTATTTTCCATCACTCAGAATTTTCTACTCGGTGGATTAGTAGTTAGTTGTTCGTTGGCTTCAACTGGCCTCTTAGCAGTTTATTGTAATCTTCGCATTCTAAATAGCCCTTGGTTTTACAATAGCCGCAGGTAGAGTACTTAGTTCCCAGATAATCTTTTTTCATTACTACCGTAGTGCCTTTGCATACAGGGCAAACCACCCGGCCGCTTGGCCCGCAATCAATGGTATAGTCACTTGAAAGTACTTGCTGCGCCAACTTGGCTTCTACTTCTTTTTCTTTCAATAGCTCTTCTTCGGCTTTTTTTAACCAGGTAACCGCGTCTTCAGAGTATTGACCACCGGTTCCCTTCAATTGAATATACTTGTTAAGCCAATCTACCGATTGCTTGAAGTTACCCATGAAATAAGAATTTCTGCCAAAGTGGTACGTAAGATCGGTTGGCACCGAACGAATGGCTTTAAGAACTCTTCTGAACCGTGCATCCGCTTCTTCATAGCGACCTTCTTCCGACAGCCGCACAGCAGAATCAATGGTCATCGTCACTTTTCGTTGGCGGTCAATTTGTTTCTGGGCTTCAATTTCGCGCAGCTTTTCTTTTTCGGCTTCACTTTGGCCAAATGCCATCCAGGCCACCAAGGCAAATAAGTAAGTAGTAACAATTCTTTTCACGCAATACCTTTTTTTATGTCGATAGCCGATTACGGTGATGGATTATCGGCATTTGATAGTTCTATTCGAAATCACTTTTTTTCAACGCCAGCCACTCTAACGCAGCGTTTGCAAAAATATCTTCTTTCGTGTCTCGTGGCAGGTTCATGTCATCAATAAACTTGCCAATTCCCAGGTCACCCAGCGGAAATGGATAGTCTGAGCCCAGCATTACTTTTTTTGAGCCCTGCAGCTTGAGTACATAATCCAACATCATGGCATCGTGGGTTACGCTGTCTACCCAAAACTTACCCAAATAACTCTTTGGGTTTACGTTGTTATCAATGGCCACCAAATCGGGGCGGCATTCAAATCCGTGCTGGATTCGGCCAATAGTAGGCAAGAATGAACCGCCTGCATGGGCAAACATAACCCTGAGGTGAGGCAGTCGCTCAAACACCCCGCCAAAAATCATCGAACAAATGGCACGCGAGGTTTCTGCAGGCATGCCTACCAGCCACGGCAGCCAATAGCGCTGCATCTTTTTTTCGCCCATCATATTCCAAGGGTGTACCATCACGGCCAAGCCTAACTTTTCGCAAGCTTCGAAAACTGGAAAGAAACGTTCTTCATTTAGGTTTTCGTCATTGATGTTGGAGCCGATCTGAATGCCGTGCAATCCGATTTTTTTGATGCGCTGACATTCTTGCACAGCCAACTCAGCATCTTGCATGGGCACCGTGCCCAATCCAATGTACTGTTTGGGATATTTCTTTACGAGTTTGGCAAGATGGTCGTTAAGAAACTCAGAAAGCGATAAACAATCGATAGGCTTTGCCCAATAAGAAAACATTACCGGGATGGTGCACACCACCTGCACGTGCGTTTGGAATTGTGCATACTCTTCAATGCGTTCTTCAGCATCCCAGCAATTACTTTTTATTTCGCGGAAGAACTGGTTGCCGCGCATCATTTTTGCAAATCCCTTTTTGTGATGTTGCAAATAGATGAAATCGCCATAGCCAAACTTTTCGCTCCAGTTGGGCATCTTCTTGGGTAAGATGTGCGTATGGCTATCGATTTTTAGCATCACTCAATACGCTTGAATTAAGACATCAGTAGGGATATTGAGTTGTGCATGCAATTGACGAATCATGTCGAGCGATAGCTTTCTTTTGCGACTCAAGATTTCGCTTGCCCTACTTTTTAGGCCTACCACCTTTGCCAAATCGCGCTGAGAGTATCCCAGTTGCTCCATCCTAAACTTGATGGCTTCTACCGGATCTGGCAAGTCAATTGGAAATTTCTCATTTTCATATTGCTCAATCAGCATACCGAGTATTTCAAGCTCATCACCTTCGGGAGTTCCTTTTCTTGCGTCAAAAATTTCGTCCAACCGCTCAAGAGCTTGCTGGTAATCTTTTTTTGTTTTAATGGGCTTCAGTCGCATATCAAATTTTTTTAGCATCTATTCTGTCATATTCTTCATGCGTACCAATAAATCGAATCCACACCATTTGATATTGAAAGTTGATTCTTACCACCAACCGGTATTTGTTTCCTTTGATGTTGAAAACTACTCGGTTAGAAGGGAGAACACTAGCACTCGGGTACTCTTTTTTGACATCGTTAGCGTTTCGCCAAGCGCTTTTACCGGCCTCACGGTACCACGATTTCAATTGTTGTTCGCAATCTGCGTGTTTACCCCAAAACTCCCGCAATATTTTTTTCGCAACTACCCTCAAACAATTATTTGCAAATATACTGAAAAGTTCCCGTTATGGGAAGCGTTAGATGAATGCTGAAGCTACCATTTAATCAATGCCGAAGCCCACGTAAAACCGCTGCCAAAGGCTGCCAGACACACGATGTTCCCTTCTTGCATTTTTCTTTCGGCCCAAGCTTCGCTCATGGCGATAGGTATTGAGGCTGCGGTAGTATTGCCGTAGCGCATGATATTGTTGTATACCTGATCATCGCGCAAAGCAAGTTTCTCTTGTATATATTGACTGATGCGCAAGTTTGCCTGATGTGGCACCAACAAGTCGATGTCTTCTTTTTTCATGTTGTTTTTTGCCAACGCTTCGTTGATCACTTCCATGAAGCGAACCACTGCATGCTTGAATACTTGGTTGCCATTCATCACCACCTTGAAGCCGGTAGTATCTAGTATTTGGTCTGCCTGGCGCTCGGCATGCGGACGGCTACTTCCCGGATCGCGCACGTACAACTCTTCTGCAAATCTTCCATCGGCATGTAAATGGGTGCTCAATACACCCGGTTTATCGCTGGCCTGCATGATGGCCGCACCTGCTCCATCCCCAAATATTACAGCCGTGTTTCTTCCTCTTGTTGTGATATCCAAGGCAGTTGATTGAATTTCTCCGCCCACCACCAAAATGGTTTTATACATGCCCGACTTGATAAACTGATCGGCCACCGATAACGCGTAGATGAACCCCGAGCACGCATTTTTTATTTCAATCGCGCCAATGCCTTCCAATCCCAACTCCCGTTGCATGATAACGCCTGACCCGGGGAAATAATAATCACTGGTGATGGAGGCGAACACGATGAACTCCACGTCTTTTTCGGTGAGATTCGCTCGTTTCAACGCCATGCGCGCAGCTTTTGCACCCATGTTGCCAACCGTATCTACAGCAGGGTCAATCCACCTGCGTTCTTTGATGCCCGTTCGCTCTACAATCCACGCATCGTTGGTGTCCATCAGGGTGGAGAGATACTCGTTTGTGATTACGGTGTCGGGCACATGGTGGCCAAGGCCCACGATTTTGGAATATGGCATAACAGGATTTTTTGCGGCCGCTAAATTAAGGAATTGTTACCTAATGATTGTTAGGTTTATCAGCTAAAAGCGATGAAACTACCTGTTAATCAATTGCCAAAGAAAACCCGTTTGGCAGATAGGCTGTTGTCTATTTGTATCTGTACAATATAAACGCCCTGAGAACGCTCACCCAGCTCAATTGGGTAGGTTTGGTTCAGAACATCGCTGTAATTGACCGTGGAGACAATTTGTCCAACGGAATTGTAAATGGCCAACCGGACGTCTGCCCTGGCGTCCAAATTGAAGGTGACTTTTACGCCTGAGCCAAGACCACCGTAAATGGAGTACAATTCATC
>JBJTHA010000161.1:0-5803 GCA_046094265.1 Cytophagales bacterium | reverse complement strand
GTAAAAGTAGCAAAACAAAAATTGTATTCGCTTTCCAGTTGCGCTTGCCGTGCACAAAATGGTAAATTAGCAGCCGATGTATGCCATTGTAGATATTGAAACCACCGGAGGCTACGCGGATAATCACCGCATTACGGAAATAGCCATTTACCACTACGATGGTCATCGCATCACCGAAAAATTTCGCACGCTGCTCAACCCAGGCCGAAGCGTTCCTCAATTCATCACAGGGCTTACGGGCATCACCTCCAAAATGGTATCAGAGGCACCGGAGTTTTCTGAAATGGCTGAAGAGATTCTTTTGCATTTAAAAGACCGTGTGTTTGTGGCGCACAACGCTCATTTCGATTACAGCTTTGTGAAGAAAGAATTTGAATCAGTTGGCTACAATTTTCAAAGCAAAAAATTGTGTACTGTTCGCTTGGCGCGAAAAATTATCCCTGGATTAGAATCGTACAGCCTGGGTAGGTTAGCAGAAAGTTTAGGTATCAAAATTCCAGACAGGCACCGTGCAAGCGGTGATGCGCATGCCACGGCCAAGATTTTTGAAATCTTATTGAAGCGCGATAACTCGGGCGTTATCGCCAAAGCACTGAAGCGCAATTCGGGCGAAACGATTCTCCCACCCAATTTAGAAAAAGAAGAATTTGACAGACTACCCGCGAAGGCAGGGGTGTATTATTTTTTGGATGGTCGCGGGCAAGTGATATACGTAGGCAAGGCACTCAATATCAAAAAGCGAATTGCCGGACATTTTACTGGTGAAGCGCGAGAATGGAATCGATCGAACATCCGCAATGAAATTCACCACATCACCTACGAGCTAACCGGCAGCGAATTGATTGCGTTGATTTTGGAATCGCAAGAAATTAGAAGGCTGTGGCCTAAGTACAACCTAGCACAAAAATTCAAAACAGAGGAGTGGGGAGTTTATGATTATGAAGACCGCAATGGGTATTTACGCTTTTGCGTGAACGTAGTAAGCAAAGGAGCGAAGCCGCTGGTCACCTTCAGTTCGAAGGGTGATGCATGGAGTTTTATGTGGACAAAAGTGAAAGCATTTGATTTATGCCCGAAGCACAGTGGCTTGCAATTGGCAAAAGGCTTGTGCTTCAGTCATCAATCGGGTTCATGCAAAGGCGCTTGCCAAGGTGTGGAATCAGCAAAGAAATACAACAAACGTGCGCAGAAAGCGGTGGATTCCTTTTTTGAAGAAGGTGAGTCGGTAGCGATTATCGGGCAGGGAAGAAGAGTAGAAGAAAAATCGTTGGTACTGATTGAAAACGGAAACTATGTGGGCTTTGGCTTCGTGCCAAAAGAAGAATCCATCGGCTCGCTGGAATCTGCACGAAATTTTATCAAGCCCAGCAAAGAAAATAGAGTGGTGCAAAACTTGGTGAATTCTTATTTGTTAAATCCGAGAGGAGCGGAGGTGGTGGTGTTTTAATATCCAGCCATCCGTTATCGTATGTCCCGCGCCTTGACCTTTACCACTTTTCCATTTCTGGAAACAACTAACTCGCCATCTTCCTTTTTTGTTTGTTCAATCAAGCGCCTTATGGCAAGTTTCACCCCACCCGTTATCTTTTCCATTAGTTGTTCTGACTCTGTTTTCATTTGACTATTTCAAATTTTTGCCAAAGATTGAAATTAAAAACTGAAGTTGTCAACTTCTCATTACCAACAGCAATAATTTCAGGGTACTCAAAGGAGTTATCGTAGATGAGCCACTGGTCACATAAAGCTCTATAGAGGTAAAAGAAATTTTTACGCCCGCGCACGTACCTTCGTTCGATTATATCCTCCGGAATATTGTGACCCCCTTTTTCTACCCGTTGTTTTACTCTTGCTTTCGCGAGTTCAACGCTATCGAGCCAAAAAAAAATCAAGATAATTGTGTAACCAATTTCTTTCGCTTCCTCAATCAGAGGAACATAGCTTATAGAGGAAAGCGTTGTTTCAAAAGCAAAATCATTCTTGCCGTGCAACAATTCTTTAATGCGATTGAGCATAATTCTACCTGCTTGAAATGATACGGTCTCTGGTTGAAAAGGAGACAGGCCACGAGCGATTTCATCAGCGTTTACAAACTCCTTGCAGCTGAGGATTTCCGGCAATACCGTGTATGAAGTGGTGGTCTTTCCTGCACCGTTGCAACCTGCAATGATATAAAGCTTAGGCATAGTGCAAATTACATACAAATAGATTAAAACAAACTCAAACTCCCTCCCTTCCTGAACTTTGTCAAATCATAAACGGGCATGGTTTTGCCAGCAAAGTATTTTTTCTTAGATGCCTTGAACAGTTGGTGAATCGCATCGGCAACATTGCCCTCGCCACTCATGCGCCTACCAAAGTTCGAATCGTTTACGTTGCCACCGTGCATTGAGCATATTTGGTTCCACACTTTTTCAAATCGGTCGGGGAAATTTTTGCGAAGCCAATCTTCAAAGATTTTGCCGATGGACCCATTCAACCGCACTACCGTCATGCCCGCATTGAGCGCACCATGGTCAGCGGCCGCTTTTAAAACTTCCGGTATTTCGTGGTGGTTCAATCCTGGAATGATGGGCGCATTCATGATGCCCACCGGAACGTTGGCTTTCGCAAGTGTTTCTACAGTTTTTAATCTTTTGATAGAACTGGCTGTGCGCGGCTCCATGGCTCTTCGCAGTTCTTCATCAAGGGTGGTAATAGAAATATAGACGTGGACTAAATTGTCGGTTGCCAAATCCTGCAGCAAATCTAAATCACGTAGCACCAAACTGTTTTTGGAAATGATACTCACCGGATGCCGATAGTTCGCCAACACCTTTAGCATCGTTCGCGTAATCTCAAACTTTTTTTCTTGTGGCTGGTAGCAATCGGTATTGCCGCTCAACATGATGGGAACAGCATTCCAGGTAGGCTTCAGCAATTCCTTTTCTAAAAGCTGAGGCGCATTTCTCTTTACAATGATTTTGCTTTCAAAGTCCAACCCAGCACTAAAGCCGTAGTACTCGTGCGTGTTGCGGGCATAGCAATAAATGCACCCATGCTCGCAGCCTTGGTAAGGATTCATCGAAAAACCAAAACCCAAGTCAGGGCTATCCACACGATTGAGTATCTTTCTGGCATTCTCTTGAAAAATTTGCGTGTGCGGATTTTCCAACAAGGGTTCATCCAGCCCCTCGATATGCTGGGCAACATAGTGCGCCTTCAAAAACTTGTTTTCGGTTTTAATTTGCGCCCCACGCCCTTTCAAGTAATCCTCTCCCATCAGAGCAATATTACTAAATATTTTAGCAATTCGTTGAAAAGATTAGATTTTACCTAAAAAAGAAGGTTTACATTTGGCCGTGCGATAGAAAAAATCAAGCGCCAATAGATGATCGATTACCGAGCCACGCCCATTATTGAGATTGTAACACCTGAAACCAATGAACAAAACATCAGACTATTGGTGAGGCGTGAAGATCTCAACCATCCGTTTGTTTCGGGCAATAAGTGGTGGAAACTTAAATACAATTTAGAAGAAGCCGTAAGGCTCAGCCACCACACATTAGTGACTTTCGGTGGGGCGTACTCGAACCATATTTTTGCCACCGCTGCCGCAGGAAAAGAACTGGGTTTGAAAACCATTGGCGTCATCCGTGGGGAAAAAACCCCTCTATTAAATCACACCCTCACTTTCGCGGAGAGCTGCGGAATGGAGTTACACTACATCTCGCGCGAAGAGTACCGAAAGAAAACAGCGCCAGATTTCATTCAACAGCTTCAAAACTTATTTGGTGATTTTTATTTGATCCCGGAAGGAGGAACAAATGAGTTGGCCATTAAAGGCTGCGCGGAATGGGCATTGAAGTTCGAGCAGGAAACCAATTTTGATTACGTGTGCCTGGCTGTGGGCACTGGTGGCACGATGGCGGGGCTTATCAATGGGTTGAGTCACCTTAAAAAAGTAATTGGATTTCCGGTTTTAAAGGGTGCGCAATTTTTGGAGGGCGAAATTGAAAAGCAGTTAAACATTAACTCTAGAAATTGGTCGCTGGCATATGATTACCATTTTGGCGGTTATGGAAAATCGAATTCCATTTTAGAAAACTTTATTACTGAGATCAAAGCACAACACGAATTGCCCCTCGATAAAGTTTACACGGGCAAAATGTTGTATGGAGTGCTTGACCTGATTCGTAACCGCTACTTTTCTGAAGGCTCTAACATTTTTGTTTTGCATACCGGTGGGTTGCAAGCAAACTATTTGTAGGAGCAACTGTGAATCTGTGGCATCTTCACATCAATAAAACGCATCCTCAAAATGCTTCACCTCTGTTTCGCCATTCAGCTCTAAAACCGAAACAATATCATACCGCACATTCCCCTGCCAGTTAATCTTATATTGGTATTCCACCGCAGCATCTACCACATTACGGGCTTTTTTGTAATCAACAAAATCTTCTGGGTATCCAAACGCTGCGGAGGTGCGATACTTTACCTCCACAAACACCAACCAATTATTTTTTTTGGCAATTAAATCTATTTCATTGCGCTTGTGCCGAAAGTTACGCTCTACTATTTCAAACCCTTTGCCTTTTAGAAAGTTGGCGGCCAACTCTTCGCCTTCTTTGCCTTTTTTGATTTTATCGCTCACGAGAAATAATCTACCTTTGAACATCGAAGATAAAGCAAAGAATGAAGAAACTATTAGAGGGATTTACGCTGCAACTGGCCCAAGCACTTAAGATTGGCCAATCGGTGGATTTGGTGAGGCCCGGCAGTGACATTCGCAACATATTGATCACAGGCATGGGCGGTTCAGGCATCGGTGCAGACTTGGTAAAGTCGCTAACATTTGGGCGCGTGCCCATTCCCATCACCGTTTCGAAAGGTTACAACATACCTCAGTTTGTAAGTCCACACACGTTGTTTATCGCTTGCTCTTATTCAGGCGAAACCGAAGAAACATTGGCTGCCATTCACAAAGCCATGTTGAAGCGTGCCCACATTATCTGCATCACCTCGGGTGGAAAAATGCTGGAGTTGGCAAAAGAGTACAACTTGTTTTGGATTCAAATTCCTGGTGGCTCGAAAAGCCCACGTGCCAACATCGGCTACTTGATGGTGTCCTTGCTGTACGCGCTTTATCATACCAATTTGATTGGAGCAGCCTTCATGAAAGAAACTGAAAATGCAATTGAGTACCTAGACCGTGGTGAAAAAGCCATTCAATCGGAAGCCGAACTGATTGCCAAAAAACTACGCAGCAAACTTCCTATCATTTATTGTGACGAACGTTTACGTGCCATGGCCACTCGGTTTCAAAATCAAATCAACGAAAATGCCAAACAGCTGGCGCACATCAATACCTTCCCCGAAATGAACCACAACGAGATTGTGGGTTGGCAATTCCCTGAATCTGTTTTACAACAAGCACAAGTAATTTATTTGTATTCCGATCACGACCACGAGCGCGTGGAAAAACGGATGGAGAGTTGTCGCGATATTTTTGAAAAAAAATCGAACCCCATTATCGACATCGTAGCTGAGGGTGCCTCATTATTAGAGCAATATTATTACTTGATTCACCTCACCGATTGGATTTCGTACTTCTTGGCAAGGGAGAATGGCGTAGACGCAGATGCGGTAGAGGCGGAACAGTTTGTGAAAGAGGAGTTGAACAAAGCGAAGTAATGATTCCACTACTTGTCAAAATCGAACCGTTTCTATTTCAATCCTTGTGGATTATTTTCACTTTCAGATTTTTCTTTAATATGTTCGTTTATTTTATGATAAATTCGGAAGTAATAAACGAATTTAACAGGGG
>JBJTHA010000160.1:0-3405 GCA_046094265.1 Cytophagales bacterium | reverse complement strand
TTCATGCATTGTCGCGATATTATGTGCGAAGGTTGCCCAGTTGGAACATGGACTGGGGTGTGCCCATTAACCAAGAAGACATGGCCGGCACGAACTTGGCTTTCAGTTATGTGATATTGCTGGGTATGCAGCAATCGGGTTATATTTTATCTGAACGCGAGAAAGAAGATTTTTTGTTTGCATGGCGATACATTGGTTATCATTTAAACATTGACCAAACATTGCTTCCTGCCTCGTTCGCTGAAGCGCGAGAACTTGCCCATCTTATTAAAAAACGAAATTTCAAAAAGACGGATGAAGGCATCGTGCTCACGCAAGAGCTGTTAACTTATTATCGCGCCAGCGTGCCGCCCGACCAAGCGAAATTAGTAGCCGCGCAAATACGCCTTTACCTTGGCGATGAGGTGGCCGAATATATTGGGCTGGCGAGAGACCCGGTGCAAGATAGGGTAGCCGCCACAGTCAGCTCCCTCAAAGCAACTCAAAATCTTTTATCTGTTCATACAAGCAGTTACCAGAAAATGATGTTTCAGCACTCGTTGCTGAAGAAGAAATTTACAAATTCAGCGGCATAGTGTCACCTAGTGGCAGTGGTGCGCGAAGTGTATTTTCCTTTTCGGTTTTTCTTTTGGTATGTTTCTTCAAAATCCCTTTGTTTTCAGATTGCACTGCCACTGAGTTTTTCGTTCTCCACAAATGCTCGCGAGCAAATCTTGCCGTTTCGGCAATGACTACAATGGGTTGTGGATAATCGATCCCTATGATGACGCCCGCGAGTGCTTGCTCTTCTGAAGTCATTCTCCACGGTTCGTGAATGTGTGTATTCGGTATTCGTTGCAATACGGGTAGCCATTTTCTTATAAAATTCCCTTCCGGGTCATGGTCAATGCTTTGCTTGACGGGATTATAAATACGAATAGTGTTAACACCCATCGTTCCGGCTTGCATCTGAAATTGGGGATAGTGAATGCCCGGTTCATAATCTAAAAACTGCCTTGCCAGAAAGTGTGCGCCTGCTTGCCATGGCTGCCACAAATGGTGCGTGAAAAAAGATACCAACAAACTCCGCATTCTGAAATTCAGATAGCCTGTCGTCTTTACGCAGTTGATGCAGGCGTCTATGAGAGGATAACCTGTCTGTCCGTTTTCCCAAGCATCGACTAATTTCTTATCTATTTCAGTTCTGATTTCATCAAAGCCCCGATTCAGGTTTTCAAATTCCATGCGGCACTCACTTTCAAACTTTTGAATGAAGTGGCAATGCCAGTGCAACCGATGTATAAAGAATCGCAAACTTTTTTTATTGGACGACTGCGCCATCGCGTGCAGCGTTGCCTGGTAAACTTCTTTCATCGAAACATTTCCCCAAGCCAGATAGGGCGAAAGGCGGCTACAGCTTTTTCGGCTATCTTCGGGTTTCGAAATGTGTTTTTGATAGTTGACGTGGCGCGCGTTGAGAAATGTCTGTAGATAACGATTCGCTGCCGAACTTCCTCCAGGCTGAAAGACTGAGTTGGCAGTAAAGCGATAGTCAAATGGTTTCAACAGGTTATCCGGCAATGAAACAGTGACGAGTTTAGTCCAATCTACAGACAAAATTGGAGCTGTCATTGTGCGCAACCAGCGCGCAGTAAAGTCTTTGCGTGTTTTCAGTCCACGAATCACACCGTTGGTAGGGTACTCGTGCCATACAATGTTGTGCTGTTGGCAAAAACCCGCCACGGCTAAATCACGCTGATACGAAATATGGTTACCCGTCTCTTGGTGCGAGAAAATCTTCTTTACTTCAAAAACTGATACTAGCTTCTCTAAACTGGCAACAACCTCACCATCGATAGCTTGAATTTGTAAGTTCATTTTTGACAAGGCATTGTTCATATCCAACAACGACTCTTGCACAAAGCGCCAATGTCGCTTATCGCTATCGGGTGCCGCCATTATCGAAGGTTCAAAAAAGTAAAGAAGAAGAACAGGTATGGAATCTTCAGACGCGCGCAACAATGGCTGGTGGTCAGTCAATCGCAAGTCTCGTTTAAACCACACGATATTGACGGGCGTCTTCATTTGTTTTTCCCATCCAATGCTTTCAAGAACGCATCTGCCTGCCGTAAGTGTGATTGTTGTTTTTCCTTTGGCATCTTATCAAAAGTCTTTACCAACATGCCGAGTCGCGGATTCTTCAAAAAGAAATCGCGGTGCACATGCATGAATCTCCAGAACAAGCCATCCCACGTAGCTTGCCAATCGCCTTTTTCGTAGTCGCTCATTTTCATCAGGTAATTGCTTCCGCTGATGTAGGGTTTGGTGGCCATTAAGCCGCCATCGGCAAACTGGCTCATGCCATACACGTTTGGTACCATTACCCAGTCGTAAGCATCTATGAAGAGTTCCATAAACCAACGGTATACTTCATCGGGATCAAATTCGCAGAGCAGCATAAAATTGCCGAGCACCATCAGCCGCTCAATGTGGTGACAATAGCCGGTGGTCAAAACTTTTTTAATCGTGCTGTCGATGGGAGGGATGCCTGTCGTGCCAGTCCAAAATGACTTTGGAATTTTCCGTTTGAATTTCCAGTAGTTTGTGGTGCGCTCTTGCGTTCCTTTGCTTTGATATACTCCGCGGATGAATTCTCGCCAACCCAGTATTTGCCGGACAAAACCTTCCAGTGAATTTAAAGGAACTGTGTTTTCATTGGCGTAAGCTATGGCTTGATCGATTATATCTTTGGGCGTGAGCAGCCCCACGTTCATCATCGGTGTTAAAACACTGTGATGCAAGATGTTTTCCTTGGTTACCAATGCGTCTTCATATTCACCAAATTCAGCAAAGCGCCTTTGGAAAAATTGCTTCAGCCACGCACGACTTTCTGTAAAGGTTGTTGGGTAGATAAAGGTGTTACTAACTTCTCCGTAATTGTTGGGATAGTTCTTACTAACGTATTCTATCGCCTCTAGCCAATACTCATTTGTTTTTGGAAATATTACTTCAGGAGCTTTCTTGCCCTTCGGATACTTCAATCGGTTTTCGGTGTCAAACGTCCACTTGCCACCGATTGGTTGTAATTCTTGATCAACTAAAATTTTGAAATGCTTACGTTGCTGTGTGTAAAAGTCAGTCTGGTAAAAAAGTTTTTTACTTGCGAAGTAATGATTGATTTGGTCGCGAGTTAAAATGAACAGCCGTGAATCATGTTTCACTACATTCATCTTTAAAGTCTCCGTTTGTTTGGCTATTCTTCTTTCCAATAAGTAATCCGTGACATCGCAATAATGTATTTCACTAATGCCTTTCTTCTTGAGGAATCGCAACAGATTGCGAATATCGGCAAGTCTGTCCTTGGCCTCGATATACGTTACTGCATAGCAATTGCTTTGAAGGGCCTGCTGGTAGTCCTTCATGATT
>JBJTHA010000159.1:0-5100 GCA_046094265.1 Cytophagales bacterium | reverse complement strand
CTTTATGATACCATCTACATCAGTTAAAAGAACCTTATCAAAGGAAACCGCTAAGCCAGTTTCACCTTCCATTTTGGGGGCATATATATATTGGTCTTTGCTAACCTTAAATTGCTTGCCCGCGATTTCAACGATTGCGTACATATAACGGTTTTTTGAAAATGGACTGCAAAGGTAGGGTTAGTTGGGGAAAAAACAAGAGGTAGTTCTACAGAATTTTAGAAAGACTGCCAAAGCAATTCCCAATCGCTTGTTACGTGGTCGAGTACTACTCGCATCTTCTTGGGTGCCTCGCACCATTGTATGCTCAAAAAAAGCTTTGGTTTATACGACATTTCTTCCGAATGATCAATCAATAGTGAATTATTAAATTTTAAAAAAATCTAATTCAAACTTCACTTTGCTATGCATTCTTAAGTGCGTGATTATGAATCTATTTTCTGCCAATCAATTTTTACAAATTGATTTTAATGCAAGAGCAGGTGTTTTATCTGCTTTGAATTCTGTTTTGAATGTGAGTTATTTGTCGATGCTGTTGTCAAAAATTTTGCTTGTTCGCAAATTCAGATAACTCCAAACCGTTACTTAAACAAAAACTAGACAGTCAATCTTTAAACTAAAGAAGGCTTGACCAAAATTATACCGACAACCTAATCATCACTCACAAATGAATCATTCATTACCCACAGAACCCATTTTGCAAGAGAACAAAGATCGATTTGTCCTCTTCCCCATCACCCACCCCGACATTTGGAAGTACTATAAACAAGCCGAAGCCAGTTTTTGGACTGCCGAAGAGATTGACTTGAGCCAAGACTTGCGCGATTGGAATGGGCTCAACGATGGCGAACGCCACTTCATTACACACGTGTTGGCCTTTTTTGCTGCCAGCGATGGCATCGTAAACGAAAATTTGGCCGAGCATTTTGTTGCAGAAGTGCAGTACACCGAAGCAAAGTTTTTTTACGGATTTCAAATTGCCATTGAAAACATTCACTCCGAAACGTATTCGTTGCTGATTGATACTTACGTGAAAGACCCGAGAGAAAAGGATCGTTTATTCCACGCCATTGAAACCATGGACTGTGTGAAGAAAAAAGCGGATTGGGCGTTGCGTTGGATTAGTCAAGGAAATTTCCAAGAGCGACTGATTGCATTTGCAGCCGTTGAGGGCATCTTCTTTTCGGGTTCATTTTGTTCGATCTTCTGGTTAAAGAAACGCGGATTGATGCCCGGGCTTACCTTTTCAAACGAATTAATCAGTCGCGATGAAGGGCTCCACTGCGATTTTGCCTGCCATCTTTACACAAAGCATGTGGTAAATCAATTACCAGTAGACCGTGTGATTGAAATTATTAAAGACGCTGTGGAAATTGAAAAAGAATTTGTTACCGATGCGTTGCCCGTAAATTTGATTGGTATGAATGCAGCACAAATGCGCCAATATATCGAGTTTGTGGCAGATCGCCTGCTGAACGAATTGGTGGGCAAGAAAATTTACAACGCTACCAACCCGTTTGATTTTATGGACATGATCAGCTTGCGCGGAAAGACCAACTTTTTTGAGAAACGCGTAGCCGAATACCAAAAAGCCGGTGTAATGAAGAGTACTGAAAAAGAAAGTGCGCCAAAGTTTTCGCTCAACGAGGATTTTTGATACATTCGTTTCACTATTTTTTAAATTTATTTTTTAACAACCCACAACTCATCTTAAAATGCTCGTAGTAAAACGTGACGGACACCGGGAGTCCGTAAAGTTTGATAAAATCACCGCTCGTATTGAAAAACTCTGCTATGGTTTAGATCCAAAATTTGTGAACCCCGTGGAGTTAGCCATGAAAGTGATCAACGGATTGTACGATGGCGTCTCTACCTCAGAGCTCGACAACCTAGCAGCCGAAACAGCAGCAGCCATGACCACCAAGCATCCCGATTTCGCTAAACTGGCTGCACGCATTGCGGTTTCTAATCTGCACAAACCCACCAGCAAGTCGTTTTCCAATACCATGAAACGACTGTATACATACGTGGATACAAAGACAGGGGAAAATGCCCCCCTCATCTCTAAAGAAACTTGGAAGGTGATCCACGGCCACGCTGCCGAGCTGGACGAAGCGATTATCTACGACCGCGATTTCAGTTACGACTACTTCGGGTTCAAAACCCTTGAGCGCTCCTACTTAATGAAAATCGATGGGAAAGTAGTGGAGCGGCCTCAACATCTGCTCCTGCGCGTAGCGGTGGGCATTCACGGTGAAGACATTCCCGCTGCCATTGAAACTTACAATTTACTATCAGAGAAGTGGTTTACTCACGCCACTCCCACTCTTTTCAACGCGGGCACTCCTAAACCACAACTTTCATCTTGCTTTTTGCTAACGATGAAGGATGACAGCATCGATGGTATTTATGACACGTTAAAACAAACCGCCAAGATTTCGCAATCTGCTGGCGGCATTGGCTTAAGCATTCACAACGTGCGCGCAAAGGGCTCTTATATTAAGGGAACTGGCGGCACGTCCAACGGCATTGTGCCCATGCTAAGAAACTTTGACATGACAGCTCGGTACGTAGATCAAGGTGGGGGCAAACGCAAAGGCAGTTTCGCCATTTACTTAGAACCGTGGCATGCCGATGTTTTTGATTTTCTCGAACTGAAGAAAAATCACGGCAAGGAAGAAATGCGCGCCCGCGATCTTTTCTACGCAATGTGGATTCCGGATTTGTTCATGAAGCGGATTGAAGACAACGAGATGTGGTCACTCTTCTGCCCGAACGAAGCGCCAGGTCTTGCTGAATGTTGGGGAGAGGACTTCGAACGCTTGTACGAAAAATATGAGAAAGAAGGAAAATACCGCAAGCAAGTAAAAGCGCAAGATTTGTGGTTTGAAATATTGGAAGCTCAGATTGAAACGGGCACTCCTTACATGTTGTATAAAGATGCCGCCAATCGCAAATCCAATCAAAAGCACTTGGGTACGATCAAGTCGAGCAACTTGTGTACAGAGATTATTGAGTACACCTCGCCTGATGAAGTAGCCGTATGTAACTTGGCGTCTATCGCGTTGCCTAAGTTTGTAACAGACGAAGGCAAATTCGACCACCAAAAATTGTATGAGATCACGAAAGTGGTAACACGCAATCTCAATAAAGTAATTGATGTCAACTACTATCCTGTTATAGAGGCGAAGAACTCAAATATGCGTCACCGCCCCATCGGCATTGGCGTGCAAGGGTTGGCCGATGCCTTTATACTGTTGCGGATGCCGTTTGATTCGGAGGAAGCACGCGGTTTGAACAAAGACATCCACGAAACCATCTACTTCGCTGCTATGGAGGCATCGATGGAGTTGGCAAAAATTAATGGATCGTACGAAACCTTCAAAGGTTCGCCTGTATCGAAAGGTATTTTCCAATTCGATATGTGGGGTGTAACTCCTGACTCTGGAAGGTGGGATTGGGAAAACCTAAAGCGCGAAGTGAAACGCCACGGAGTGCGCAACTCTTTGTTGCTAGCCCCCATGCCCACAGCTTCTACGTCTCAAATTTTGGGCAACAACGAATGCTTTGAGCCCTACACGTCAAATATTTATACCCGCAGAACGCTGTCGGGCGAATTCATTATTGCCAACAAGCATTTGATGAAAGATTTGATTGGCCTTGGCCTGTGGAGCGAAACCATGCGCCAAAAGCTGATTTCGACCAACGGCTCGGTCCAGTCAATTCCAGAAATCCCTCAAAACATCAAAGACATTTATAAAACCGTGTGGGAGATTTCGCAAAAGGCGATTATTGACATGAGTGCCGACCGCGGTGCTTACATCTGCCAAAGCCAAAGCCTGAATATCCACCTGACCAATCCAAATTTTGGGAAGCTCACTTCGATGCACTTCTATGCATGGAAGAAAGGTTTGAAAACTGGCATGTACTACCTGCGCTCGAATGCTGCAGCCGATGCCATCAAGTTCACGCTTGATAAATCTGCGTTATCGCAACCTGTGCCAGCTGAAGCCAACGCAACGGCAATTGGCACGGTAACAGTAGCAGAACCTCTAGCCATCGGACAAAGTAATGTGACCAACGAGGCACAACAAACGTTGCGTTATGAGCAAGCTCCGGTATCAAACTACGAACAAAACCGTGCCGACATGGCCTGTTCGCTGGATAATCCAGATGCGTGCGAGGCATGTGGTTCTTAGTTACTAAAGGTTATCTCTGAACGCGGGTTCGAATCCCGTCAACTCCACTGAGATATCAGAAATTGGGGTTGTAGCTGAGTGGCTTAGCAAGAGACTGAAACTGAAAACCCGGCTCATCACCGGGTTTTTTTATTTACTCCAAAATCATATTTGACGACTTGGGATATCGGATCGCATACTGAAATTTGATGGATTCTGCCTTGCTGAATTACCTTTTTCCATTTCAACAAAACCCGTTTCCTCTTTGTATTCGGCTTTGGAGTCCTCTATTTTCTCTACGTCAATTTCCTTGGTGTTGGGTACAGGTATTTGGTCTTCGATGACAATCGTTATGGGCTGTGCCTTTTTTTTGCGCACCGTAATCTCATACGTAAACGAAGATTTTTGATGGCTACCCACCAACTGGCGCGAGGAGAGATTCTTTACTTTCTCGCGCTTTACCAGCACGTTGGCATCATGCCATTCACTTCCGATTCCTTCAAATTCCAGCTCACGATGGGCACCCTTGCTTAACACTCTAGGTTCTCGTTAGGTAGCTTGCACGCATCGTAACGTGCATGGACATAGCAAACAAAAAAAGCCCCTTAGCCGGGGGCTTTATTTTTGATATAAAAAAAGGCAACGGCCTACTCTCCCGGGTGTTACCCCAGTACCATGGGCGCTGGCAGGCTTAACTTCTCTGTTCGGTATGGGAAGAGGTGGTGCCCTGCCGCCAAAGTCACCTTCGTGCTTTTAATGGCTTTTGTTGTTCCTTGACAGTTGCCGGCAAAGGAAGGGAGCGCAAGCGCGCACAGGGTGAAGCGTTCGGGCAATTAGTACCGCTCGGCTTTGGCATCGCTGCCTTTGCACCTGCGGCCTATCAACGTGGTCATCTCCCACGGCCCTTCAATAGGTGGCCTCA
>JBJTHA010000158.1:0-14541 GCA_046094265.1 Cytophagales bacterium | reverse complement strand
GTTCCATACTTTTTAGTTGTTTGGTTGACGTTTTAAAATTACTGATTTAATAATGCTAAAGAAAAAACTAATAATAAAACTCTGCCCAACGTATTTCTTGGCAAGTTCCCATCCGGTAACGTTTGGCAATGAATTGACCATGTCATCATACACTTCCTTTCCAATTTCTTTCACTGTTTCGGCTGGCAAGGCCTTTGCCTGAGCCAACCCCAATTCGATGTAATTAGTAAGAAAGGGCATATAAAAATTACAGAGCAGCACAATAAAAACAGTTGTGATCAATGCAAAAACCGAGGTGAACAACAGGCAATTCAGCATAGCTTGCCAAAAATGCAACACCCCTTGCTGAAAGCTATCGCGAATCTCTTTAAGCGTAAGCGTAAAAAACAAGCCAAACAGAATAATGCGAAAATCAAAAAACACTTGAAATAGCATGGGATGCTTTCCAATTGCGTAAAGAGCCACCAAGGCTCCACAGGCAAAAACTCCAGCTATGATGCCATTGCGCAACGAAATACGAAAGAGAGGGTTTTGGAGCAGTGTCACCTTACTCTTCTATTTTCATTTTACCATTGTTGAATACTGCTATGGCTTTGCCTTTCAACGCTTTGCCCAGCCACGGTGAATTTTTTGATTTCGAAAGATTGCTGGCAGCATCAAAAGTCCATTCAGCATTGGGGTCAAACAGCGTGAGATTGGCCTTTGTGTCTTCTTCAATAAACGGTACATCGAGCTTTAGAATTTGCCGTGGTGCCACGGTTACTTTGTAAATCAATTCTGCAGTGTCTACCGATTTAGCTAAAGATGTCAAGTGAGATGCAAATGTCTGTAGGTTAATCAGACCAAAATCTGCGTGGTCAAATTCCACTTGTTTGCTTTCGTCATCTTGCGGCAAATGACCGCTTACCAATACATCGATTGTTCCATCTATCAACCCTTTGATAATAGCCTCGTTATCATTCCTCTCGCGCAGCGGTGGATTTAGCTTGTAGTTGGTATCGAAATCAACCAACAGCCCATCGTCCATCAATGGTTGATACGCTGCTACATCGCAAGATAAATTCATGCCCTTCTTTTTGGCCGCCCTTACCATTTCAATTGATTTGGCGGTTGATAGTTTGCTAAAGTGCAATCGACCACCGGCATAGCCCAACAATTCCAGGTTTTTTCGAACGGCAACTTCTTCGGCAATCCGTGGCATGCCTTTCAGGCCGAGTGAAGTACTTACTTCCCCTTCGTGCATTTGCCCAAAGAGGTTCAACCAAATATCCTCCGGATGATCGACCAACACTCCATCAAATTTCTGCAAGTATTGAAGTGCCTTCAAAAATAAGTCGGTGTGCCAAATAGGCTTCAGCCCATCTGTAAAAGCAATGGCGCCCGCTTCGTGCAGATCAATCATCTCTGTAAGTTCTTCGCCTTTCCCACCTTTGGTAACGTGGGCCATTGCATGGATTTTAACGAGGCGCGTTTCGTTGCCTTGTGTGATGTATGCAATTTCGTTTTTTGTCTGTATGCTTGGCTGGGTATTGGGTAGCACCGCTACTTCAGTAAAACCGCCAGCTGCAGCCGCTTTTGCCAATGACAATAGATCTTCTTTTTGTTCAAAACCAGGATCTCCTACAAAGCAACCTAAGTCAAACCAGCCAATGCTCAGTAACATGCCATCTGCATCAATCACCTTGTCTGCAGAAAAATTTTTCTCTCCGATATCGGAAATTCTTCCATTGGTGATCAAAACGTTTCTCTTTTTTTGATGGTGGGGAGAACCAGGTGAGATAATCTTCGGAGATTGTATTAGTATCTTCATGCTTGTAGGCAACCAGTGTATCCTTAGTTTCTAATGTTGAGGATGAAACACAAACGATCAAATTTACTTTAAAAATCGCAGCAAAAGCACCTCGGCTAATAGAAATAACAGGGCAAGGAAAAGACAATACCGCCAAAGTGGCTTGCCAAGGTAATTTGATCTTACTTGGTCGCCAAAGGCTGTTGCATTATCAGTATCCACTACACGCACGTTGGTGCCCGAGCGCCACTGTTGGGTTAATTCGTTTGGGGTAAAACACCGTAAAAAAGACTCAGCCTTATCTGCATTAATCGCCAGCCAACTCAGCGTGTCGGTCCGGTGCACGACCGCATAAAAACCCGGGGCGAGTGAAAACTTTGGCAGTTCTAGAAATACCTCGCGGTTAACTTGCCGCTGTGATGGCACCAGCTCTTGGTTACCTATCAGTTTTATCGGCTCTTCCCCTACGAGACTATCAGCCTTCACAACCAGCAAAGATGATGACAGCGTATGGTATAGCTTTTCGGAATCTTTCTTTCCAGATGCAGCCAACCGATACATAAATGGAACAAACAGCGCGTGTTGATAAAAGTCGGTGTAGCCCTTTTCAAGTGGCGAAGCCAGCAAGAACACGTTGCCCATTTGAGACAAAAAAGGTCTGCCATCTTTTAACTTGAGTAGCGCTGACTGATCTGTTCCCCAATCAATCAACTTTTTGCTGGCAGGCATAGCCAGCGATGGAGACTTCTCTTCGACCACATTTTGAAATAATGGATGCTGCCAATCTGGTGGAGCGAGTGGCATCATTTCTTTTGCCTCAACAAGATTCTGCAGTGGCATGCCCAACGCCCGTTGGTAGCTGACCACATCGGGCTTGCTACCGGGTGCAAAAAGTAGAGTGTTTGTCTCGCGTAAGCCTGCAAGCGCATTGGCTAAAGCACTATTAATTTGATCGATTGCATTCACCACCACCAAGTCGGCCTGCGGCAATAAACTATAGTTTACATTTCTAACTTCAAAACTGGAAAAATCGAACAGCGCTTCGTTGGCAAACACTTTACCAACAAATGTTTTGTCGGGCGTTTGTTTGATCTCTAACACACGCAACTTCGATGAGTAGTTGAGGGTAAAATAAAAATCGTTGTCAAAGCCGATCGGAAAATCACTGAAAGTAATAACACACCGATTTTGCCCCCCTTGGCTCCCCGATAAATCAAAAACCACTTCGGCTGTGCTCTGCGGTTCGATGTTGATCGTTGAGGCAGATACCTGCTTGCCATTGATGGAAAGCTTTACGACCAGCCCTTCAACTGATTTGGTACCCACATTTCGCAATTGTGCATAAAGAGAATTTTTCTCACCCCCAATCATAAAAGGATTCTCCAACCTGATCGAGTCGACAAAAACATTGTTGGTTGCCACCAATTTTATGGGCACCAAACGTATTTGCTTGGCGGAGTCGAACTTGGGGACAGCGCCAAAGGTTGATGCTTGAAAATCAGAAATCCAAAACAATGGAGATCGCCCGGTGTGGCGCCTCAAAACATCGGCAGCACTACGATTCACACCAGACAATCGGATTTGCGCGAGAAAATCTTCTACCTCTACCTTTGTCTTGAGACTGTTACCAAAAGCTGCAAAGTCGTTTGTAATAATTTGATAACGCGTATCAGGTGGAAATGAATTAAGTAACTGTTGCGCACGCTCTACGGCATCGTCTATGGCACGCAGCTTGCCATCGATTGGCGATGACATACTAAGTGAATTGTCTAAATAGATCGTAACCTGGTTTGTGGCGTTAACATCTTCTGAAGCAGGCAGAAAGGGCTGCGCAAATGCAAGAACCAAAAATAGAAGGAATAGTAACCGGGCGGCAAGCACCAGGTACTGTTTAACCTTACGTTGTTGCGTAGTTTCTTGATCAATTTGCCTCAGGAACCGAGTATTCGAAAAATAGATGCGAATTGTTTTGCGAAAGTTGAAAAGGTGGATGACGATGGGAATCGCTAACACCAACAATGCCCACAGAAACGCAGGGTACTGAAAAATCATTGCCGCAATGTAACACGCAAAGTTGGCAAAAGACAATCCATGAGAGTCAAATTTATTCTTCCACTTAATCAACAACGATTGTGACTTGGAATTGGCTTTCGGATTATGGGAGAAAAGCTTGTTATGAAAATGCACCGACCTGCTGCCGAGGTGAGTACAAGTTCTATGGCCGACATCGCCTTTTTGCTGCTTACCTTTTTCTTAGTGACTACCGTGATACAAAACCACAAGGGGATTTTGATGACATTGCCTCCATTCAGGCACAAGCCTATAGATGCACCTCTTCCCGAGCGCAACATCTTCACTATTCAAATCAACTCGGCCAACCATTTGTTAGTGGAAGGAGCGCCTGTTTCAGACCTAGTTGGGCTGCGTAATCGAATTGAAACGTTTATTCTAAACAATGGCAGAGATAAAAAATCTTCTGACAACCCCGAAGCCGCGGTGATTTCTATAAAAACAGACCGAGGCACTTCTTACCGCACGTTTATCTCTGCACTGGACGAGGCTCAAGCCGCATACTTCAAGATTTATGCATCGCGGGCGAGCGTTACACCAGAAGAGTTTCGAAAACTGGACTTACGAATTCCAAAACACGCTGCAATCTACAATCGCGGAAAGGCGGGCATACCAATGAATATTTCAATAGCTGAACCGAGCCGGGCAGGCCACTAAACAAAAAAGCACGGACAGCGCCTTTGTGCGCCTGCCCGTGCTAAGGGGGTAATGGATTTTTATTTCTCCTTTCCGCCCAACATCAACAAATCGTTGACGTTGATTTCAGTGATGTAGCGCTTTTCGCCTTTGTCTGTCTCCCATTGCCGGTGCACCAGTTTGCCTTCCACGCAAACTTCGGAGCCTTTCTTCAAATACTTGCCTGCCACTTCCGCAAGCTTACCCCAAATTACAATGTTGTGCCACTGCGTATCTTCTATTTTCTCGCCCTTGGCATTCTTGTAGGCGTCTTTAGTTGCGATTGAAAAGGAAGCTTTTTTGCTTCCACCAAACTCTTTCACCTCAGGATCTTTGCCCAAGTTCCCGATCAATTGCACGCTGTTTCTCAAACTTTTCATAATGTTAAAATTTAAAGGTTAAAAATGTTTTTTGTTTTTGTCCTCGGCTGAGTTGTTCAGCGGTTGACGGTGCAAAAGTGGAGGCTGGCCAAAATTGAAGTCGTTTGTTATTCAATTACTTTCGGTTATATTCGTTTGTAAACGTTTAAAAACGAATACCTGTATTACTTAAAATGCCCTTTTATGGCCAAATTTGATGAAAAAGGCTGCCTTGAGTGTGGTGAAAAAATAAGAGGCCGAGCCGATAAAAAATTTTGTTCTGATCTATGCCGGGTGTCTTACAATAACAAACTGAACAGTGATGAAACCAACTACATCCGTAATGTGAACAATGTGCTACGCAAAAACAGACGCATATTGATGGAGGCAAACCCAAGCGGTAAAACGAAGATGAGTCGCGAAAAACTGACTCAAAAAGGATTTGACTTCAACTATTTTACCAACATCTACAAAACAAAAGAGGGCACTATTTACTATTATTGCTACGAACAGGGTTATCTGCCCATTGAAAACAATTGGTACTTGTTGGTTGAACGAAAAGAAAATTTTTAAAATATATGAGTACGAAAGAAATCAAACTGCATTCAAACGAAAAGGTAGCCATTTTGCCCTTTAAGAAATCCGCTAAAGGAAATCGATATGCCGTAACCAATCACGGCCGGATAATTAGTTTTATAGACAAACCCACTCGCGGACATTTTTTAAAGCCAGGTGTCATCTCTAACTATCCTGGAATTTCTTTTCGAAGTAAGTCAATCAACAAAAGCTTCCTGATCCATCGATTAGTCGCTATCCATTTTTTAAAAAAACCTAGTAAGCAACATAAATTTGTTATCCATTTAAATTATAATAGGAATGACAATCATTATAAAAATTTAAAATGGGCTACACTCCAAGAAAGATTCACTCACCAACGAAGTAATCCCAACTATAGGAATGCCAACGCCAAACTTACCGAGAAGCAAGTCCTCACCATCAAACAAAAACTCAGTCTCGGCAAAACAACACTTAAGCAAATCGCCCTAAAATTTGGTATCAGCGACATGCAAGTACACCGGATAAAAACCGGAGAGAACTGGGGAAAAACAAAAATTTAGCTGTTGAAACAACATGTGGAACGTACAAGGCAAAAAAGCATTAATTACGGGAGGAACAAGAGGCATTGGTTTAGCGATAGCCAAGGAGTTTCTGGAACTTGGCGCAGAGATACTAGTAGTAGCGCGTGATACACAAGCCATCAAAGGTAAAGTTAAGAATTCAGCCAATCTATTTACCATGGATGGTGATGTGGCCGATGGTAAATTCAGGCAAGCGCTCATCCAACGAATTACTCAAAACTGGGGCAAACTGGATATACTGGTCAACAACGTTGGTACCAATGTTCGTAAGAAGTTAGTGGCGTATTCAGAAGATGAATACCGCAAGCTATTTGAAATCAACTTATTCAGTGCAGTAGAAATATTACGCCTAGCGCATCCGCTTTTAAAATCGTCTGGGCATGCTTGTGTTGTGAATATTGCCTCGGTGGCGGGTTCATTGGATGTGCAAACAGGCCCGCCTTACGGGATGACAAAAGCTGCCTTGATTCAGCTAACACGCCATCTAGCCGCAGAGTGGGCTCCTGACGGCATTCGCGTAAATTGTGTTTCGCCTTGGTATATCGAAACCCCATTAACAGAGTCGGTGCTATCGCAACCTGAACGCTTAGAGAAAATAGTAAATCGCACTCCGCTAAACCGGGTGGGCAAGCCAGAAGAGATAGCCGGTTTAGTAACCTTTTTGTGCATGGAAAAGGCGAGCTACATAACAGGCCAAAACATTATGGTAGATGGCGGCATGAGTGTGAAGGGACTTTAGGTGGCTGATGGTTATCCGTTTCCATTTTAGGCAACAGAAAATTAACTACATATAAATATGAAAACTTTTTGGACTGGGCTGTTAGCAATCGTCTGCTTGAGCGGTTATGGGCAAACACAGACAGTTGGCGGGGCAAAAGAAAATGGAATGTTGCCAGAAAGGCTGCAACGCATAGACAACTTAATCAACGACCATTTGAATAAAGGTCATATTCCGGGTGCAGTTGCTTTTATTGCTCGTAATGGCAAGATTATTTACCACAAAGCCTATGGCTATAGTGACGTGGAAAACAAAATTGCGTTGAAGAAAGATGATATTTTCCGAATCGCTTCGCAAACTAAAGCCATCACCAGCTTGGCGGTTATGATGCTGTTTGAAGAAGGTAAGTTTTTGCTAGATGATCCACTCTCTCGCTATATCCCCGAATTCAAGAATCCGAAAGTACTGGTTAGCGTCAATTGGGCAGATACAACTTATACCACGACACCTGCCAAAAGTGAAATCACCATTCGGCAATTGCTCACCCATACATCAGGCATTGACTATGCCAGTATCGGCAGTCAAGAGTTTAAGGCAATTTACGCCAAATTAAAAGTTCCGAGTGGCATCGGCTCGGCCAACATGGTGCTGGCAGACAAAATGAAAGTGCTGGGTGGACTGCCATTGAAACATCATCCAGGCGAGCAATTTACTTACGGGCTGAATACCGATGTCTTGGGTTATCTGGTTGAAATATTATCCGGTCAATCACTTGATCAATTTTTTAGGAGCCGCGTCTTCCAGCCATTGGGCATGAATGACACTTACTTTTATTTGCCCAAAGAAAAACAAAAACGGCTGGTGTATTTATACCAAACAAAAAACGGCAAGCTGTTGAAAATGGAAACACCTACCTATGATGGATCCAATCCGCAATATCCCACACTTGCAGGTACTTATTTTTCGGGTGGGGCTGGGCTAAGTTCAACTGTGGAAGACTACGGTAAATTCTTGCAGTTGTTCCTCAACAAGGGTGAGTACAGTGGTGTGCGCCTGTTGAGTAGAAAAACGGTAGAACTGATGCTCACCAATCAAACTCAGCCACCCATCACCACACAATTTGGTTTAGGCTTTGGATTAGAGACGAGCACCAACGACTACCAGAGCATTTATACAATTGGGAGTTTTTCGTGGGGCGGAGCGTTTAATACGCACTATTGGGCAGACCCCAAAGAAAAACTTGTGGCCATGATTTTTACCAACATGTATGCGTCACCCGTATGGAACATCGGAGAAAAGTTTAAGGTGGCAGTGTATGGGGCGATGGAGGATTGAAAAATGTGTTTAAAATTGAATTGGCCACTGCATAAAAAGCTTATTGTAAAATAGTACATGGAGGGGGGGGGAATTTCGACAGGTTATATTGTACAACAATTGGTAGCGATTGAGCAGCTACCGTTAAAACTTTTTGGGCGAACCTGCTGGCAACCCGCAAAAAAAGCCGCCTTGTTGGGGCGGCCTTCCAATTTTTGCTTTGTGGGATTACTCCAGTTCTGAAAAATCAAACGATGTCTCCAAAAACTTAGTCGTAAACTTGCCCGAGCGGAAAGTGGCATTGTCCATCAACTTCAAGTGGAATGGAATTGTTGTTTTGATTCCTTCAATCACAAACTCGCTCAATGCACGCTTCATGCGGGTAATTACTTCTTCGCGCGATTGACCGCTCACAATCAACTTTGCAATCATCGAATCGTAGTTGGGCGGAATGGTGTAGCCAGAATACACATGGCTATCTACGCGCACCCCATGCCCACCCGGCATGTGCAGGTTGGTGATCTTTCCTGGCGAAGGACGGAATCCATTGGCTGGATCTTCTGCATTGATGCGGCACTCCATCGCATACAAGTTCGGGAAATAGTTGCGGCCAGAAATGGGTACACCTGCAGCTACTTTTATTTGTTCTTTGATCAAATCATAATCGGTAACTTCTTCTGTGATAGGATGCTCTACCTGGATGCGCGTGTTCATCTCCATAAAGTAGAAGTCGCCATGTTTGTCCACCAAGAATTCAATCGTTCCTACACCTTCATAGTTAATGGCTTTGGCTCCTTGTATTGCTGCTTCGCCCATGCGCTCACGCAACTCTTGCGACACCATTGGAGACGGGGTTTCTTCTACTAACTTCTGGTGGCGTCTTTGAATGGAACAATCGCGCTCCGACAAGTGACAAACTTTTCCGTATTGGTCACCCACCACTTGAATCTCAATGTGGCGCGGTTCTTCCACAAATTTCTCTAAATACAATCCATCGTTTCCAAAAGCAGCTCCGGCCTCTCGCTTGGCATCGTCCCAGGCTTTTCTAAACTCATCTTCACTATTGATGATGCGCATACCTTTGCCACCACCGCCCGCGGTTGCTTTTACAATTACCGGGAACTTAATCTTCTTTGCCAACTCAATACCTTGCTCTACCGACTCCAACAAACCCTCAGAACCAGGAATGCACGGTACACCTGCTTTGATCATCGTCTCCTTAGCGGTGATTTTGTCGCCCATGGCGCGAATCATATCAGGCGAAGGCCCGATGAACTTGATTCCGTACTCGTGGCATACGGCAGAAAACTCGGCATTCTCCGATAAGAAACCGTAGCCCGGATGAATGGCATCGGCATTCGTGATTTCAGCCGCAGAAATAATGCGTGGAATATTCAAATACGATTCTTTGCTGGGTGCCGAACCGAGACAAACGGCTTCATCGGCAAAACGGACATGCAAACTCTCGCGATCGGCAGTGGAATATACCGCCACGGTTTTGATGTCCATCTCTTTGCACGTGCGGATGACGCGCAACGCGATTTCTCCGCGGTTAGCTATCAATATTTTTTTAAACATGACATTTCGTTAAGGTGTGAGACACTAGATGTGAGACATGAGTGAGAACTGTGGGACAGTCTCAATTCTCACATCTCAAATCTCAAATCTTACTTTAATCTGGCTCTACCACAAACAGTACTTGATCGTATTCAACGGGTGAGGCGTTCTCCACCATCACTTTCACGATTGTGCCCGACACTTCAGATTCAATTTCGTTGAACAGCTTCATGGCCTCAATGATACAAACCGTTTGGCCTTTGCTTACCTTGTCACCCACCGAAACCATAGGGGGTGAGTCGGGGTTAAACGAGCGATAGAACGTTCCAATCATCGGAGATTTAATGTCAACTGTCTTCGCAGAAGATGTGGCAGCAGGTTTTTCTGCTTTTGGGGTTGCCACGGGCTGAGCGGCCACCACTGCCGGTGCCTGCACAGGTGCAGCCACTACAGGTGCCGCAACCATTGGTGCAGCTGCCTTCATTACTTTTTGGTCGGGCTCACGCTTTACGTGAAGCTTCAACTCTTTAGTCTCGATGTCCACTTCATTCAAACCCGATTGGGCAATGAAGTCGATCAGGTCGCGAATCTCAGTTGTCTTCATTTCAGATTGGTTTAGAGTTGTAGGTTTCTTGCTGGGTGCCTTGGTCTCTTTTAGTTTCTTGGCTGCCATACATTATTCCTTTACACGTTCTACATATTCGCCCGTGCCGGTCTTGATCTTAATCTTGTCGCCCGTGTTTACAAACAACGGTACTTTTATCTCTGCACCTGTCTCGAGGGTGGCTAGTTTCAGTGTGCGCGTGGCGGTATCGCCCTGCACCCCTGGTTCCGTGTAGGTTACTTCCATCACCACGTGTGCGGGTGCTTCTGCAGTGATTGGGTTCGTTCCGTTTTCAAATGCAATGAGCAACGTAACGCCTTCTTTAATGAAATTAACAGCCTCGCCCAACAATACCTTGTCCAAGTAGATTTGCTCAAAGGTATCGTTGTCCATACACACCAAACTATCGCCATCTTGGTATAGGTACTGGTATTCTTTCGTTTCTACTCGCAGTTGGTCAATTGCATCGCCCGGGCGAAAACGGTTTTCAACAATTTTACCAGTGCGTACGCTGCGCATTTTTACTTGATAAAAAGCACGCAGGTTGCCGGGTGTGCGGTGCAAGAGTTCTTCAATCTGAACTACCTCACCATTGTAGCGCACGTAGTTTCCTTTGCTCAAATCAGATACAGAAGCCATTTTATGAATTTAGATTTAAGGTTTTACAATTTTGTTTTTTAACTATTATAAGCCCATTTCACATAAACAGAACCCCACGTAAAGCCACCGCCAAAAGCGGCCAGCAAAAGGTTATCGCCTTTCTTCAACTTCTTCTCGTAATCCCACAACAATAATGGAATAGTTCCTGCCGTGGTGTTGCCATAGCGCTCAATGTTCATCATCACTTTATCTTCAGTGATGCCAACACGCGATGCAGTAGCATCGATGATGCGCTTGTTGGCCTGATGGGGCACTAACCATGATATATTTTCTTTAGTCAGGTGGTTTCTCTCCGCCACTTGTGCAGATACTTCGGCCATGTTGGTTACGGCAAATTTGTACACAGATGAGCCTTCCTGATATACGTAGTGCTGACGCTTGTCAACTGTATCGTGGGTGGCAGGCAAACGGCTGCCACCGGCCTTCATGTGTAAAAAGTTTTCACCACTGCCGTCACTTTTCAGGATGTAATCCATCACGCCCACATCCTCTGTAGTTGGCTCTAACAGCACACAGCCCGCGCCATCGCCAAAAATGATGCAAGTGGTTCTATCAGTGTAGTCTAAGATGGCCGACATTTTATCACCACCAATTACAATCACCTTTTTGTAGCGGCCAGACTCGATAAAACTAGCTCCGGTGGTCAAGCCATACAGAAAACCAGAACAGGCAGCTCCCATATCAAAGCTAAATGCATTAACTGACCCAACGGCTGTAGCAACAATGTTGGCTGCAGCCGGAAAAGTCATATCTGGTGTGATGGTCGCAAAAATGATCAGGTCGATTTCGGCTGGGTTTGTTTTGGTTTTGGCCAGCATCTCTTTCACTGCTGCAATGGCCATTACAGATACGCCTTGGTTTTCGCCTTTTAAAATCCTGCGCTCTTTGATGCCCGTGCGCGTGGTTATCCACTCGTCAGTCGTGTCCACAATGGTCTCCAACTCTTTGTTGGTTAGCACATAGTCGGGCACATACCCTCCTACCCCTGTAATTGCCGCTCGTATTTTGTTCATTCGTTCTGTTTATAAAAAAGAAAATGCCCAGTGTTGACTTAACCGGGCATTTTTAATGTACACACTTAGGATGTTTTGCATTTCAATGCAATCTCTAATTTCAGATGATCAATTGATAGCAAAAACAACTTCATGGCGAATTAGGCCACTTCTTTCTCCATTACCACATTGCCTTTGTAATAGAGCTTGCCTTCGTGCCAGTGGGCACGGTGTGGTAAATGCGCCTCGCCAGTAGTTGCATCAGTAACAAAATTCTTGGCTACCGCCTTATAGTGAGTTCTTCTTTTATCTCTGCGTGTTTTGGAGGTTTTTCGTTTTGGATTTGGCATAACCGTTAAGTTTAATCGTGCTGTTTATTCGTTCACTTCAATTTTTTAAGTTTTTCCCAACGCGGGTCAATCGTTTCTTCTTTGTCTACCTTCGTTTGGTAGACCATTTTACCCTCATCGTCATCTTCTTCATCGACTTCGTTTTGAAACTTAGGGTGGATTTTTTTGATCGGCACGTTAAGCACGATAAACTCGTACATGAACTGGCCAATGTCGAGCGACTCTTGCTCTTGCTTGATCACCACAATCTCATCTGTCACCTCTCCCGGTTCTTCGCCATACTTGAACCGCACCGTACGGTGCAAATCCATGTGCTGGTCAAACGGCTCCAAGCTTCGGTCGCAGATTAATTCTGCTTTTCCCTTTATTTCAAATTTCGCCTCAATGAACGTCTCCCTTTTGTCTAAAACAACAATTGTATCAAAATCACCTTTGGCTACCGTTTGGCTGCCATACTGGTTAAAAAAAACTTCGCCTAATTTAAATTCGAACGAATGCTCTTTTTTTGCCAGTCCAATAATATTAACAACAAAATCGTTCAATTCTTCGGGGAATTTAAAACGAGGGGCAAATTTATTAGGAATTATTGAATTTTCGACCTCTACACGGGGTTTTTTGGCATTTACAGCTAAACCAAACATCTTACTACATTGGGGGTACGTGGTCAAAAACTTTGATTTCATGCCCTCCAGGGGCATTTCCAAAAAGTTATCCACAAAAAAGTCGGCCAGATGGTCGCACACATTTCGCTAAACAACGGTTCCTAAAGCACCTGAGTTTCTCGTTTTTTTTGTCAAGCCATTAAAAATCAATTTCGAAGCTGAAAGCGAACGTGCCGTACTCAATTTGTTTTTCAAAGCCATTGACTCGATTTGATATTCTCTAAACCATTTACCAGATATCCATCATCATGCGCTATTCAAAGCTAAAAGAATCGAGATTACATCTGACTAATACCGAACAACAAAAACGTGTTGTTTAAATGATTCAACATTTAAAACCGTAGCCGAGTGTCCCAGCAAGGAACTCAGAAAAATAGCTTCTTTCGCTGGTTTTTTCGATAATCATCCCTACAAAGTACGAGGGTCTTTCAACCGGTTAAAAAAAAATCGCTCGCCAGTTGCCCAGCAAGCGATTTTCATTTTCAGTTAGAAAGGTTCTTAGTCTGCGATTTCAGTAACCTGACCAGAACCTACGGTGCGGCCACCTTCGCGGATAGCGAAACGAAGACCTTTCTCCATAGCGATCTTATTAATCAGTTCCACTTCAATGGTAACGTTATCACCGGGCATTACCATTTCTACGCCTGCAGGCAATTTGATTTCGCCTGTAACGTCAGTAGTGCGGAAGTAGAATTGAGGACGGTATTTGTTGAAGAAAGGAGTGTGACGACCACCTTCTTCTTTGCTCAACACGTAAATCTCAGCCTTAAACTTAGCGTGAGGCGTTACGGTGCCGGGCTTACAGATAACCATACCGCGGGTGATTTGCTCTTTTTCGATACCGCGCAACAACAAACCTACGTTGTCACCAGCTTCGCCTCTGTCAAGAATTTTACGGAACATCTCCACACCAGTTATGGTGGAAGTCAGGTTTTCTGCACCCATACCCAAAATTTGAACAGGGTCACCAGTCTTGATCACACCACGCTCAATACGACCAGTAGCAACAGTACCACGGCCAGTGATTGAGAACACGTCTTCTACAGGCATCAAGAAGTCTTTGTCGATCAAGCGAACAGGAAGAGGGATGTACTCATCTACGTGCTTCATCAATTCTTCCACTTTCTCAACCCATTTTGCTTCACCGTTCAATGCACCCAATGCAGAACCTCGAACAACAGGAATTTTGTCGCCAGGGAAGCTGTAAGAAGAAAGCAATTCACGAACTTCCATTTCTACTAGATCCAACAATTCTGCATCGTCAACCAAGTCAACTTTGTTCATGAAAACTACAAGAGCAGGCACACCTACCTGACGAGCCAACAGAATGTGCTCGCGGGTTTGAGGCATAGGGCCATCAGTAGCGGCTACCACTAAGATAGCACCGTCCATCTGTGCAGCACCGGTAACCATGTTCTTTACATAGTCAGCGTGGCCAGGACAGTCAACGTGTGCATAGTGACGCGTTTCAGTTTGGTACTCAACGTGTGAGGTGTTGATAGTGATACCACGCTCTTTTTCTTCAGGAGCGTTGTCAATAGATGAGAAGTCGCGCTCAGCAGCGAGACCTTTCTTTGCTAATACTTTTGTAATAGCGGCAGTAAGGGTAGTCTTACCGTGGTCAACGTGACCAATGGTACCTACGTTTACGT
>JBJTHA010000157.1:0-3501 GCA_046094265.1 Cytophagales bacterium | reverse complement strand
AATTTACTTTTACCCAGGTGTTCGTTCGGGTAGCCAATGCGTGCATCCATCCCCGTCATATACTCAACCAATTGTTTGAGTGAATTAAGTTGCGAGCCTCCTCCGGTAATTACAATACCACCCGCCAAACGGTTTTCAAATCCACAACTGATGATTTCGGTATGTGCCATTTCAATCACCTCTTCCATTCTCGCTTGGATGATGCTCGATAGGTTTTTCACGGAAATCTCTTTGGCCGTTCGGTTACGAATTCCGGGTATTGATACAATTTCATTTGGACTAGCCTCTTCTGCAATGGCCTTTCCAAAGCGCATTTTCAATTGCTCCGCTTGCTTCGCCATCACCATTAAGCCATGCTGAATATCACTGGTTAAAATATTTCCGCCAAATGGGATTACTGCCGTGTGCCGGATAATACTATCATGAAAAATAGCTATGTCGGTGGTGCCCCCGCCAATATCGATCAAACACACACCTGCTTCTTTTTCTTCTTCACTCAACACCGCTAGGCTTGAAGCCAATGGCTCTAAAATTAGATCCTGAATTTCGAGCCCTGCCCTGCGCACACATTTATTGATATTGTTAATGGCACTTGTTTGCGCTGTAATGATATGGAAGTCTGCTTCTAATTTAACCCCACTCATCCCGACAGGATCTTTGATCCCTTCCTCGTAGTCTACCGTATAGTCTTGCGGCATAACATGAATAATTTCGCTACCGGGCGGGATCACAATTCTATACATGTCTTCGGTAAGACGACTTACATCTTCAATGCTTATCTCATCATCTTTTGACGTGCGGGTGATGCTGCCGTGATGGATGGAACTGCGGATGTGTTGGCCTGCAATACCCACGTTCACCACGCCAATATCAATGCCGCTCATATCACTAGCTTCTTTTACCGCCTTCTCAATGGCGAAAACGGTTTTGTCAATATTGGTAACGATGCCTTTGATGACACCTTCTGATTCGGCTTTGCCCATACCGAGAACTTCTAATTTGCCAAATTCGTTTTGGCGTCCTACGATGGCACAAATCTTTGTTGTACCGATGTCGAGGCCTACTACTATTTTATCCTGTTCCATTTTACTTAGGTATTTTAGTGGTTGTTTTTTAATATTTTGTCGTAATGCTATCCGTTAATTTATTCGTTCATTTCTGCCGCTTCTGTTAGTTTCAATTTTCTAATGTTCAGGTTTCCAACTTCCCGCAACATGCTACTATTCTGCTATCACCTGACCTTCATACTCTAAGTTTACACGCTCGTATCTCGTCCAGCCGCGAGCGGGCAAAATTTCTTTGTAAAAAATCATCAACTTCTTAAACTTCATTTCAATATTTTCGGCTTTTCCAAATTCTACACGCTGTCCTGTTACTTGTGGGAAAATGTCAATCCTTCCGCTCCGGTCGATATCCAATTGGGCAACTTGTGCTTTCCAAAAACGATCGGCATTAATGTATTCAATCATGGCAAGCAACTGCTTGCCTTCTTCGCTCTTGTTTAAATCTTCACCTTCGAGCAAGGGCTTTACATGTCCGCTGATCAGCACTACTCGTGAAGTATATTTTTCCGATACCGGCATCACCACACCATCTTCGGCTATGTAAGCATCGGGGGCATCTGTTTGCACCATTCGAGCTATGGGCCTACGCAACTCCACATTTACCACCAGATTTCCCTTCAAATCGCCAAACAACTGAGCATCTAAAATGTGCTTATCGTATTTCAGTTTTTTCTCTATTTGTTTTAAGTTAATACGATCAATGTTTATTCCTTTGATGGGCTCACCGCTTGTCTCCACTAACTTTATAACATCAGCCTCGTCCAAAAAATGATTCTCATTTAAATTCTCTATCTCTACCGAAATATTCCTACATACCGAACCGCCTTGCTTGCGCTCTGCAAAAGCAATCAAAAACGATAGCCCCAATAGCGCAACAGCTACTTTTACTTCTTTTCGTATGCTGAAATTTGTCTTCATTTCCTAGTATTCGTTTACGAGTTTCTACTTAGTAGCTGCGGGCTTCCTCGCAACTGTTAGCTTGCACTCGTAGCTACTTTCTTTTCAATAACATCTCTTTTATCGGTTGCACAAATGTGTCAATGTCTCCTGCGCCCACCGTTGCCAATACCTGTATGTCCCTTTCTTCCAATTTTTGCATCACCTCTTTTTTTCCACACCTTACTTTTGCAGGGCTTGTAATATCGTTGAACAACATATCCGATGTTACGCCTGGTATAGGCTCTTCCCTTGCCGGATAGATGTCCATTAGTAGTACCTCATCTGCTAAACTCAAGCTTTGAGAAAAACCCTCAGCAAAATCGCGCGTGCGAGTAAACAGGTGCGGCTGGAAAACCACAGTCAATTTTTTTCCACTGTACATCGATTTGACCGACTTTAAAAAAGCTTCAATTTCTTTGGGGTGATGGGCGTAATCATCGATGTACACTAAATCTTCTTTTTTGATGATATACTCAAACCTGCGCTTTACGCCTTTAAATGAAACCAATGCCTCGCGTATCACTTCTTCAGCAATGCCCAACTTTTTTGCGATAAGGATTGACGCTATTGCATTTTCCATATTATGAAAACCGGGGACGCCTAGCTGAATATTCTTCATCTCATAGGCAAAACCATTGAGACTGAACTCAAAAAATCCCCGACTTGCGGAGTGAATGTTGCTGGCAAAAAATTGTCCCCGGCTCATGCCATAGGTTTGCTGATTAATGTTGATTCCATCGGCTAAAGCTGCTACTGACTCGTGAATTACGAGGTTGCCGTTGGTATTTATTTGCCTGATAAAATCTTTAAACGAGTTAAGCATGCTGGTGTGATCACCGTAAATATCCAAGTGGTCAGCATCCGCAGAAGTTACTACGGCTATCTCCGGAAACAGCCGCAAGAAGGAGCGGTCAAATTCATCTGCCTCTACTACCACCCAAGTATCTTTACTCACCTCGCCTTCCATCACTAAGTTGGATTCGTAATTGGTAGTAATGCCGCCTAAGAAACCGACCATGTTGATTTTTGCCGTTTTCAATAGGTGCGCAATCAACGATGAGGTGGTGGTTTTACCGTGTGTGCCCGCAACTGCAATTGTGCGGTAGTTTTTTGTGAGCAAGCCTAGCACTTCGCTGCGTTTCAAAATCGTGTAGCCTTCTGCTTTTAAGTAGTTGTGCTGAACATGATTTTTAGGAATGGCCGGAGTAAATACCACCAATGTATTTTCTTTATTGGTATAAGTTGGCAACAATTCAACTTTATCCTCAAAGTGAATCTCCATTCCTTCCTCTATTAATTCGTGTGTGAGTGGAGTGGGCGTACGGTCGTAACCTGCAACGCGCAAGCCTTTGTGCTTGAACCAACGTGCAATGGCGCTCATGCCAATGCCACCTATACCAAGAAAATAAACACTATCGTATTGTTCCAACCGCATGTGCTTTGTCTTCGTTTTTTATACCGATCACTTTTTCAATTTCATCTACAATATCTCTAGTTG
>JBJTHA010000156.1:0-2651 GCA_046094265.1 Cytophagales bacterium | reverse complement strand
GTCCAATACCAGCTGAAATAGCTCTTTGTTCTTTTGTTTCACTTTACGATAGCGCAAAATCTTGGATGACGAACTCCAACTGTCATAACCGATAAACTCCGGCTTCTCTACATCTGATACCACAACCCAGTCTCCTGTCTCTTTTGCTGCATCTGCTTTGGAGCGAGTTTTTTGTTTGGCCATTTCCTCGTTGAAGCCTTTTTCATTAACCTTTAAACCTCTTTCACGAGCAATTAATGATGTCAAATCAAAAGGAAAGCCAAATGTATCGTACAATTCAAAAGCAAAGAAGCCTGGTATGACGCCAGTTTCTGATATTTTAAATTTAATGTCAGTTGTATTCATTGCTTCAATCATTTCATCTTTCGAAGAAGCAACGACCAATTTCTGTGTATCAATAACTTCGTCCTTTAACGGGAGCACTTCTTCAAATCGCTTAATTCCTTTCTCCAACGTCCTTAGAAAAGAAATCTCCTCTTCATGCACCACTTTGGTCACGTATTCCAATTGTTGATGCAACTCTGGAAAAACATCTTTTAATTGTAAGGCTAACAACGGCACCAACCGATGAATAAATGGTTCTTTGATATTCAAATAGGAGAATCCGTAGCGCACGGCTCTTCTTAGTATCCTGCGGATCACGTAACCTGCACCCGTATTGCTGGGTAATTGTCCATCGGAAATCGCAAATGATACCGCACGGATATGATCGGCCATCACCCTTACGGCAATGTCTTTCTTCGTATCGCTGCCATACGTATAGTTATCTGCGTGCAACGCAATAAAATCCATCAATGGCCTGAACACATCGGTATCATAATTAGATGTTTTGCCTTGGATGGCCATGCACAACCGCTCGAAGCCCATGCCCGTGTCTACATTCTTGGCAGGAAGTGGTTTTAATGTAGTCCATTCTGATCGTAACTTTTCGCGCGCTTTCTTATCTGTGTTACTTGAACTTAAATCAAACTGCATCAAAGCATTTGATCCTCCTGGCTTCCAAGAGCGCTCAAATTCCATGAATACCAAATTCCAAATTTCAACTACTTGTGGATCATCGTTGTTCACAAGTTCTTTGCCTGGTTTCTTTTTTACTTGATCTATTGGTCGTAGGTCAATATGAATTTCGGAGCATGGGCCACACGGACCCACATCTGCCATCTCCCAAAAATTATCTTTCTTGTTTCCTAGTATAATCCGGTCTTCCTCTACAAATGACTTCCATAAATCAAATGCTTCTTGGTCGATTGAAAGATTGTCATCTTTATCCCCACCAAAGACACTCACATATAATCTGTCCTTTGGTAATTGATAAACTTCAGTGAGTAACTCCCAAGCCCAGGCAATGGCTTCTTTCTTAAAATAGTCGCCAAAACTCCAGTTGCCGACCATTTCAAACATGGTGTGGTGATAGGTATCCAATCCCACATCTTCCAAGTCGTTGTGCTTTCCGCTAACGCGAAGACACTTTTGTGTGTCAGCAATTCGTTTGCTTGGGGGCATTGAATTACCCAAAAAGAAGTCCTTGAACTGTACCATGCCTGAGTTAGTAAATACCAGGGCTGGGTCATTTTTAAGTACCAAGGGCGCGGAAGGGACAATTTTATGGCCTTTTTTTTCAAAAAAACGGATGAATTTATCTCGTATTTGGTGGGAATCCATTCCAACCTATATTTTTTGTGATTTGAGGTGAACTATTTTTCTCTATATTTATGGGTTCAAAATCGGTTATAAACCCAAAACTAATGGCAATTGGCGTCTTTTGAAAACCCGAACAGGCAAAACGGCACATGAACTCAACGAAATTCAAGTATAATCCTAAAACTTTGCGGTTCGAGCGGGCAGGCATTTCAGTGCTTACCGTTGCGTTCAAAGGAATAGGTTATTTGAGTTTCGGAGCGCTATTTTTTGTCGCGTTGGTTTTGGTGCAAAATCTAATTTTCGAAACTGAATTAGAAAAGAAACTAAGAGCCGAAAATGAAGCCATGGAACAACACCGAATTGTTTTGGCAAGCAGACTTCGGGCATCATCCGACAGGATTGAGCAGCTAAAAAACCGAGACCAGGCATTATATGAGAAACTGTTTGAGGCAAAGACACAAACCGATATATCAGAGCCAATGGTGGACAGGGAAGAGATCTTGAATGCCAACTCCGCCAATTTAAAAAGTTGGATTGCCAGCACAGTGGAACGGGCTGAAAAATTGCAAGTGAAATCTCGTGTTGCTAATCAACATTATTCTGAAAGTGCCAGCATTGAAAAACATGAGTTGACAACTTTGAGAGCCCTGCCGACAACACCTCCCGTTGAAAGTTTTGATCCTGAAAAATTAGTTTCGGGTTTCGGTAAGCGTATCAATCCTTTTCACAAAGGCTTGTATCCACATGACGGTGTGGATATTGCAGCACCGATAGGCACTCCGGTAGTAGCTGCTGGTTATGGCACTGTTATCTACACCAGCCAAAATAACTTACTCGCTGGCTTTGGCAATTATGTTGATATCGATCACGGCAACGGAGTCCGCACACGTTATGCGCACTTGGCCGAAGTGAAAGTAAGATACGGGCAGCGGGTAGACAAAGGTCAATTAATTGCCACCGTAGGAAGCAGCGGAGGTTCGATTGCACCGCACCTCCGCTGCTTCCTACGG
>JBJTHA010000155.1:0-7912 GCA_046094265.1 Cytophagales bacterium | reverse complement strand
CATAATAAATAACCTAAAGGTCTGGATGTCGAAACAAAAAAAACGGAGTTCTAGAAAATGTGGCACAACAAGCACATCAAGCGCAATAAGGTGTTCAAGGGTACCAAGTTCGATTCGCTACTTAACCCGAACTCAGTTTGCATAAGTCGTGGTCAAACTACTACTTCACAAACCCCTCCTTCTCCAACTCGACATTTCTTCTCGTTTATTCCCTAATTCGAAGTTCATCATCAGTCATTACAGAAAATTTGTTCTTTATCTCTTTCCACTAGTGGCCAGTTAGAATAAGCAAACTCCTCAAAAATTCTATAGTCTCTTTGCTCGTTTGCAAGTTGCAAGTTTGATCGGGTCATATTTTCTCCAAAACCTTAAATGGTAAAACTTAACCTTCTGCGGACTTATACGTACAAGCAAATCTCTAAGACTATCCCATCCACTGAATTGACCGAACATCATGCACAACAACTGATTCCAACAAATGAAATGCTTTATATATCGATTTTGTTCCTAAGACACAATTTGCTCGCTAAATCTTCCGTAGTTAAAGTTAACGATATGCTGTAATTTTATGTAATGCAAACTTCTTCTAGATGAGAGAAATGGTTCTCGACTTCCTTTCGCTCTTTTTTCCCAACTACTGCTTTGGCTGTAACCGTGCATTGCTAAAAGGTGAAGACACCCTCTGTACCTTTTGCTTGATGGATTTGCCAAAAACTAACTATCATTTAATGGAAGAAAACCCAATCAAAAACAGATTAAGTGGGAGGCTACCGGTGAAACACGTGTGGGCATATCTCAAATTCAGAAAAACGGGAATGGTGCAACATCTGCTCCACCAGTTAAAATACAACAATCACCCTGAAGTAGGTGTAAAACTTGGTCGTGCGTATGGTTATGAGTTGGTGAATGCCGGATATCGAAACGAATTTGATTTGGTGGTGCCGGTTCCACTCCACCGTTCGCGCATGCAAAAAAGAGGGTATAACCAAAGCGCAAAGTTTGCAGAGGGTTTGTGCGATGTTTTTCAAATTCCCTTTAATGATTCCATTTCAATGAGAAAGGTGGCTACTACCACCCAAACAAAAAAAACAAAACTACAGCGCTGGGAAAATGTAGAAAACGTTTTTGACCTGCGCGATAACATCAAAATAGATGGGAAGAGGATTCTGCTGGTGGACGATGTGATTACAACAGGTGCAACCATCGAAGCCTGCGGTAGGCACTTGGTTTCGAAAGGGTGTGCTGAGCTAAGTGTAGCTTGCCTGGCAGAAGCATAAAAAAACCTCCCGGGGTTATTCGGGAGGTTGCTTTTTAGTGTTAACCTGTTAATACGACCCCGCTCGTATCATCGCGCAACGAAACCCAATAGTAGCAGTAGCCGAATCTTCGTCTAAGAACCTACGTGTACCGGGAGACATCCAATAGGCGACATCTTTCCACGAGCCACCTTTGTATACACGCACCTTGTCAGAAATCAAAGAAATAAAGCCTTGAGGATTTTTGGTGTAACCCGCCACTTTAATCGTTTTTGATGTCCCGTCAGGCAAGTTGATAGTAGAATCTCTCATTTCTTTTGTGTATCGGTTGCGATAGTCCGAATGGCTGTCAATAAAGTCGTCTCTCCGAATAGGGTTCAAGTCGTCAAAATCTTGGTGAGACAACGGTCGGTAAATATCCATCACCCACTCGCTTACGTTCCCTGCCATGTTGTAAAGGCCATAATCGTTAGGGGGGTATTCGTAAATATATGAAGTAATTAATGACCCATCGTTTAGGCGACCAGCAATGCCACCATAGTCACCACGGCCTCTTTTGAAATTTGCCAAAAAGTATCCCATTTCTTTGCCATAAGGATTACGTAACGCGTGACCATCCCAAGGATACAAGCGCTGATGGGTTTGCATTTCTTCCATCCATTGTGTTCCAATCAAAGCTTGTGCTGCGTATTCCCATTCCGCTTCGGTAGGCAAGCGATAAGCAGGAATAGAATAGCCAGACTCAATTGGGACACGACCTTGACCTGTCAGTTGCTCGGGTACAGCTTCACCAGCTTGCTCCGCTAAATCGGCATTTACTTTTGCAGTCCTCCAAAGAGCGTAATCGTTGGCCTGCTTCCATTTTACGCCCACCACTGGGAAATAACGGAAACCTGCATAGCGCAAATAGTAATCAACGTACGGGTCGTTAAAGGCCAGTTTAGATCTCCAAACCAACGTATCGGGCAATGCAGCACGGTAGGCCTTACCACCATCCACTTTAGTTGAATCTGTAGTCAAATAATAAAGGTATTCTAAATAATGAATATTGGCTATTTCTGTCTCATCCATATAAAATGATGCAACAGAAACGGTACGTTCCACGTTGTCGCGATAAGACAACATATCCTCCTCAAAGGAACCCAAAACAGCACGGCCACCTTCTATAAAGACCATATTGGGTGCATCTGGCTGCTCGTTGTAAGGCTGAACTTCAAAACCCTCTGCCTTGTCTCGGGTGTATTTTAAGCCTGTAGCGGTGCTAAATGCACCAGGGTTTTGGGCGTTGGGCCGACCACCGGTGCTCTTCTTCAAAAAGCATGATGAGGCTAAAAATGACAACGAAACTAGGAGTAAAAAAGACTTCGAGTACTTCATTTTCTTGTGGTTATGGATAAAATCAACCGCTAATATAAAGAGATAAATACATGTTTTCCAAAGCATACGAATTTTTTGGTGAATGGTGGAATGAGGTAAAAATTGGTTTTGCTTACCAAACGCGACCTATGTCTCTTTATTGTAATGCCAATTTGGGATTACCCGTTCCATTTGATGCGTTGGAGAGGTGTAAAATAGGCCTTTTTTTACGCTGGTATGCAATGGCACGGTTTTTCTTTTGGGTTTTTTAGAAAAGTAGAAACACTGCCAAGAATGATCTCGTTGGAAGACTTTAGGACGGCATCTTTTGAAAAGAAATGCCATGTAGTGATGGCAGATACTAACTTTGTTTTTGCTCGCAACTTTGGCGAGGCCAAGGTGTATCTCTACCAGACAAAAAAATTCTATATTGAAGTCTACTACTCGCCCAAGTATGAGAAAGTGCTTATGATCAATGCCTTTGACGACATTAAGGGTCTGGAACCCTATACCGAACTAGTTTCTCTGACTGACCTTGGCTTCTGAGGGCATAACAGAGTCAATATTTCTATGCTTTGTTGCACCGAGGTAATATTCTCTACAATAAGGGTGAGCTTGAAACCCATCTCGCGCAAACGGCATTTTTTATCATTGGTTTGTACAAAAGCTAAAATTTTTCCGAAGACTTCTGATTTGAAATATTCTTCTTTATCAGAAACGAACTGAGCTCTTAGCTTATCGTTTTTCAAACTGATTTTTTCAAATCCTAATTCTTCGCCCAGCCACCGTAAACGAACAGAGTTGATCAGTTGTTCTACCGATTGAGGGATTGGCCCAAATCTATCCTTTAAGGAATCTGTAAATTTCCGCAAGTCATCTTCCGTGGCAATGCTGTCAAGCGATGAATACAATTGTAATCTTTCGCTGGTGTTATTAACGTAGGTGTCTGGAATCAAAATCTCCAAATCGGTTTCAATCACACAGTCTTGCACAATAAGTTTGGCCTTTGCCGTAAGCTCTTCGGCAAACAAATCGCGGAATTCGGTTTCTTTCAATTCTTGAATGGCATCATCCAGTATTTTGTGGTAGGTGTCAAACCCTAAATCGGTAATAAAACCGCTTTGTTCGGCACCTAACAAATTGCCTGCACCTCGTATATCTAAGTCGCGCATGGCCACTTTAAAGCCATCGCCCAAGTCAGAAAATTCTTCTAAAGCTGCCAATCGCTTCCGCGAATCGGACGACAAAACGGATGAAGGTGGTGTAAGTAAAAGACAAAAGGCTTTTTTGTTGGAGCGACCTACACGTCCACGCATCTGGTGCAAATCACTCAACCCAAACAAGTGTGCTTGGTTGATAATAATTGTGTTGGCGTTGGGTATATCCAAACCTGATTCAATGATATTGGTAGAAACCAGCACATCGTACTCGCCTTCGATAAACTTCAACATCACCTTCTCTAACTTATCGCCATCCATTTGGCCGTGAGCAATGCCAATACGTGAGTCGGGGACTAACTTAAATACCATGTTGGCTACTTGATCTATATCGCCAATACGGTTATGTACAAAAAACACTTGGCCTCCTCTCCGCAGTTCGTGGCTTACGGCATCGCGGATTACCTCCTCGTTAAAAGTGTGCAGCTCGGTGGTAACCGGTTGGCGATTGGGCGGAGGCGTGGCGATAATACTTAAATCGCGTGCGCCCATCAAAGAAAAATGTAGCGTGCGCGGTATGGGTGTAGCGGTAAGTGTAAGCACGTCTACATTTACTTTCAATTCTTTTAATCGGTCTTTTACCTTCACACCAAATTTTTGCTCCTCGTCAATAATCAATAATCCCAAATCTTTGAACACCACATCTTTGCTGACTACACGGTGTGTGCCGATAATGATATTGATTTTGCCCTCAGCAACTTCTTTGACAATTTCCTTAATCTCTTTATCGGTTTTGAATCGCGATACATAATCGATTTTAACGGGGAAATTTGCCAATCGCTCCGAAAAGGTTCGGAAGTGCTGCATCGCTAAAATTGTTGTAGGTACAAGCACCGCTACTTGTCTTCCTTCGGTGGCTGCCTTAAAAGCCGCCCGTATTGCCACTTCGGTTTTTCCAAAACCAACATCGCCACACACCAATCTATCCATAGGGTGGGGCTGTTGCATGTCGCGCTTCACATCATCTGTGGCTTTGGCTTGGTCAGGCGTATCTTCGTAAATAAAAGATGACTCCAACTCGGCTTGTAAAAAGCCATCTTCGGCATAGGCAAAGCCGGGAGCACCTTTGCGTTTGGCGTATAGGTCTATCAGTTCTTTTGCAATGTCCTTTACTTTCCTCTTTACCTTTGCCTTTTTGCTATCCCATTCACCGCTGCCCAACTTACTAATGGAGGGTGTTGCGCCATCTTTGCCAGAGTACTTTGATATTTTATGCAGCGCGTGTATGCTAACGGTAAGTATGTCATCATCGCGAAACACCAGCCGGATGGCCTCTTGTTCTTTGCCGTTCACCTCCTTTTTTTCGAGCCCAGCAAATTTGCCAATGCCATAGTCGATGTGCGTGACAAAATCACCAGGCTGCATAGTTTGCAGTTCGCGGAAGGTAAGCGCTTTTGATTTCGAAAACTTTTCTTTGCTGCGATATCGGTGGTAGCGCTCAAAAATTTGATGGTCTGTGTAGCAAACTATCTTTAACAAAGGATCTACAAATCCTTGTCGGAGTGAAATTGAGAGGGTTTGAAATTTTAGTTCCGGATGGATTTCTGCAAAAATTCCTTGCAAACGTTCCGCTTGCTTAGGTTGCTCTGTGGCAATTACATTTACAAAACCTTGCTGTTGATGTTCTAACAAATTAGCAGCCAGCAGTTCAAAATTTTTATTGAACGATGGTTGTGCGGACGATTTGAACTCAAATACTTTATGCGGCACAAAATGAAGCCGCGAGCCAAATTCAATACGGTTGAGTTTTTCAATGTGGCGTAAAAAGTCTTCTCCGTTGTCGAACAACTGTGATGGCTCCAATACCACCTTGGCACCACTTTCGCGCAGGATTTTATCGAAACTTTGGCTCGCTTTGTTAAAACACTTATCGATGATATCGATGCTTAACGAAACATCTTTGATCCACAAACGGGATGATGGTGAAATGAAATCGAAGAAAGATTGACGTTCTTCTTGCACCAGACGTGTTTGCACGTTGGGCATTAAACTGATTTTTGGAAGTGTTTCTACCGACAGTTGAGAGCCCGGATCAAAAGTGCGAATGCTATCTACTTCGTTGCCAAATAATTCAATACGAAAAGGCAATTCGTTGGCAAATGAAAAAACATCAATAATGCCTCCGCGGATGGCAAACTGCCCCGCCTCAAATACAAAATCAGTCTTTTCAAAATCGTAGGTATGCAAAAACTCTTCAAGAAACTCGCGGTCGAGTTGCTCGCCTTTTGTTACCACAAATGTGTTTGACGCGAGCGACTTCTTGTTGATCACTTTTTCACACAAGGCTTCGGGGTAGGTAACGATAATGTTGCCATCGGGGTGGCTACTGAGCTGATTTAAGACTTCCGCCCGCATCAGCACATTGGCATTTTCAACCTCATCGTATTCATACGGCCGTTTGTACGACATTGGGAAAAGGAAAATCTCTTTTTCTTGCAACAGGTTCTGCAAATCGTTGAACAGAAAGGCGGCTTCTTCCTTATCGTGCGCGATCAGCACGTGGTTGGCACGCACACTTTTGTGCATGGCGGCCAGCACTACCGCATCCAAGCTTCCATGCAGCCCTTTCACGTGTATAGGATTTGAATGGGCAGTACGAATCCCCTCGGCCAGTGTTTGCATTAAACTGTCCGTGCGGTAGAGGGAAAGAAAATCTGTAGCCTTCACAAAACGAGGCGCGAATATATCTAATTTGAAAATGACTCGGTTTGAAAACTTGAAAATTCTATATCAAGTGCTGTTCAGTTTCCGTTAGTAAATGGACAAGCGTTTCTTTAACGGGAAAGGTCATTCACCAATAGGGAAAGGAGTCTATAATTTTAGCGCACATATTCATAAAAAAATACAACTATTGGTATCACTAGAGATGAATCAAGTGAGTTTACTCTGAAGGATGTCTGTATGTCCTCATTAACCGAGGTGGTTTTTTTCTCACTTCGCCTGTTTACACCGCTGCAAAGCCTATTGTGCTAACTTTGTTGCCTTATGCCCAATCTGCTAGATACTGTTATACTACTTGGCGCCATTCAGGGCTTCATCATTAGTGCTTTGCTCTGTTTCAAAAAAGAGAAGCTGTACGCCAATAAGTTATTGGCCGCTCTGCTTTTTCTCATTTCGTTGGCCTGTCTGAATTTGCATTTGCTCAACCTGCAGATTACCAAAGATTCTACGTTTTGGAGCATCTTCGCCCTGGTTGTGCCATTGGTAATAGTCATGCCTATAGGTCCGTTGATTCATTTTTACGTCCAGTCGCTCTGGTCGCCAAATTTTAAACTCAACCGTTCTCATCGCATTCATTTTTACTCTGTTGTTATTGACCTATTACCCAGCTTCATCGGCATAGTGTTTGTGTTAGGAGCAATGCTGAATTGGATTGACAAAAGCGATTTCAATTGTTGGGGAAATTTTCTTGACAGCTACAATACTTATGCAGATTTCCCTCGGTGGCTTTCTGCCACAATTTACATTGGCACTAGTTGGAAAAAGTTAAAAGACTTCCGACAACATGATGCGGTGGCTTGGCCGAAACAATTTGTAATGGGCTTCGGCATTTTTCAACTTATTTGGTTGGTGCATCTGGTTCCGTATTTGATTCCATCACTTTCAGAGCCCTTACTCGAATGGGTAGGCTGGTATCCGGTTTACATTCCGCTGGCAGTGATGGTGTATTGGCTTGGTTTCAATGGTTATCTGAAAGCTCGACCGCAAACAAGTACAAAGACAATTGACACTTCAACTGCGGACAAAACTCTGGGGGCATTGCAAAAGATAATGATTCATGATCGTATTTATTTAAACCCAGAATTAACGCTGAATGAAGTCGTGAAAATCACCGGTATTACTCAGAAGACTATTTCGGCTGTGCTGAACCAGCATGCAGGCAAAAGCTTCAACGAGTTTGTCAATGAATACCGCGTGGAGGAAGTGAAGAAAAGGCTATCGGCACGTTATTCTACACACCTTACTATTACAGGTATTGCTTTTGAATGCGGATTTAATTCACAAGCTACCTTCCAGCGCACTTTCAAGCAGTTCACCAGAGTTTCACCCACTGAGTTTTTGGCTAAGCAATCTCTCAAAACC